>NZ_PJDK01000109.1:0-13714 GCF_002837615.1 Klebsiella sp. X1-16S-Nf21 | reverse complement strand
GGAGCCGAAGCCGTAGACGATGGATTCCGGGAAGTTGTAATCACGCTGCACCATGAACGACACGCCGCCGAAAATGGCGCAGTTAACGGCGATAAGCGGCAGGAAGATCCCTAACGCGTTATAGAGTGCCGGGAAGTACTTATCGAGGATCATCTCGAGGATCTGCACCAGCGCCGCAATCACTCCGATAAAGGTGATGAAGTTCAGGAAGCTGAGATCTACGCCTTCCACCAGCGCGCCGTCGCGCAGCACCAGGTTATAGACCAGGTTGTTGATTGGCACAGCAAGACCCAGCACCACCGTCACTGCGACGCCGAGGCCGAAGGCGGTGGAGACCTTTTTCGACACCGCGAGGAAGGTACACATCCCGAGGAAGAAGGCCAGCGCCATGTTCTCAACGAACACCGCGCGGACAAACAGGCTAATGTAATGAGCCATCATCGATTACTCCTTTTCCTGCTGCTCAGGCTTCCAGCTACGCAGGGCCCAGATCAGCAAACCGATAATGAAGAAGGCGCTCGGCGCCAGCAGGAACAGGCCGTTCGGCTGATACCAGCCGCCGTTCTGCACCGTCTCCAGCACCGTGATACCGAACAGCTTGCCGCTGCCGATAAGCTCGCGCAGGAAGCCGACGATTATCAGGATCGCGCCATAGCCGAGACCGTTGCCAATACCGTCCATAAAGCTGGCCAGCGGCGGCGATTTCATGGCATAAGCTTCGGCACGCCCCATCACGATACAGTTGGTGATGATAAGCCCGACGAACACCGACAGCTGCTTAGAGGTCTCATAGGCGAAAGCCCGCAGCAGCTGATCCACCACGATAACCAACGAGGCGATGATCGCCATCTGCACGATGATGCGCACGCTATTGGGAATATGGTGGCGAATCATCGAGATAAACATGCTGGAGAACGCCGTCACCAGCGTCACCGCAATGGTCATCACGAAGGCGGTTTCCAGTTTAGTGGTTACCGCCAGCGCGGAGCAGACGCCCAGCACCTGCAGGGCGATGGGGTTGTTGGCGATGAGCGGCCCCACCAGCACGCGCTTCACCTCTTTCATATCGCTCTGTTCAGCCATTATTCAGCCCTCCCTCACGCACTTTTTTCAGGAACGGACCAAAGCCCAGTTCGCCCATCCAGAAATCAAAGCTGTGCTGCACGCCGTTAGACGTTAGCGTGGCGCCGGATAAACCGTCTACTGCATGCAGGTCACCGGCGCGCGCGCCGCCTTTCACCACCCGGAGTGCCGGCATGCCGTTGTCATCCAGCACCTGCTTGCCAATAAACTGCTGGCGCCAGTTCGGGTTCTCCACTTCGCCGCCCAGCCCCGGGGTTTCCCCCTGATCGTAATAAGTAATGCCTTTCACCGTGCGGCCATCAACGTCCAGCGCCATAAAGGCGTACATCATCGACCACAGGCCATTGCCGTAGATCGGCAGCACCATCTGCTCAATCTGTTGCTGCGCGTCGCGCACCAGATAAATTTCCGCCAGGTTGCTACGCCGCTTAATGCCGGCCGGATCCTGGCTGGCGTCCAGCGCGATGCTCTGCTGTGGATCCTTCAGCGCCTGGGCCTGATTAAATTTTGCCGGGTCTTTCTCCAGCAGCTCGCCGGTCGCCAGATTCACCAGTCGCGGCGAAATGCGCGCCGCGAAGGTTTCCGCTACCGCATCAGCATCCATCCCGGGCTGTATCAGGCCGGCGACGGCCAGGATATTGCGCTGTTTATCCAGCGCCCGCTGCGCCTGCTGGCGGGATTTCAGCCCCACGGCCGAGCCCGCTACCACGATGGAGCAGACCAGACAAAGCACCAGCACCACCAGCAGCGTTTTGCCGATGCTATCGTTACTTTTCTTCTCAGCCACGCGACTTCCTCCGCTTAATATTGGCCTGCACCACCAGGTAATCGAACAGCGGTGCGAAGAGGTTGGCGAAGAGGATCGCCAGCATCATCCCTTCCGGATAAGCCGGGTTCACCACGCGGATCAGCACGCACATCACGCCGATCAACACGCCGTAACTCCATTTCCCTTTATCGGTAAACGAGGCGGATACCGGGTCTGTCGCCATAAACATCATGCCGAAGGCAAAGCCGCCGAGCACCAGATGCCAGTACCATGGCATAGCGAACATCGGGTTGGTGTCGGAGCCGATAACGTTAAACAGGGTGGCGGTGGCGATCATGCCGATCATCACCCCGGCGACGATGCGCCAGGACGCGACGCGGCCAAAGAGAATGATCGCGCCGCCGATCAGGATCATCAGCGTGGAGACTTCGCCAATTGAGCCGGGAATGTTGCCGAGGAAGGCGTCCATCCAGCTCACCGGGATGCCGGTCGCGACGTTAACCAGCGCTTCACCGCCGCCGCTGGCCCACTGGGAGAGCGGCGTGGCGCCGGAGAAACCGTCCGCCGCCGTCCACACGAGATCGCCGGAAATCTGCGCCGGGTAGGCGAAGAACAGGAACGCGCGCCCCGCCAGCGCCGGGTTGAGGAAGTTGCGCCCGGTACCGCCGAAAATCTCTTTGGCGATCACCACCCCAAAGGAGATCCCCAGCGCCGCCTGCCATAGCGGAAGCGTAGGCGGCACAATCAGCGCGAAGAGAATTGAGGTAACGAAAAAGCCTTCGTTGATCTCATGTTTGCGCACAATCGCGAACAGCACTTCCCAGAAGCCGCCGACGATAAAAACGGTGATATAGATCGGCAGGAAGAAGACCGCGCCCAGGGTCATCATGCTCAGCCAGCCGGCGTCAGCGCTGAAGCTGACCCCTAACCACTGGGCGACGCTGTAATGCCAGTTGTTGGCGATCACCTGCTGCAGCTGTTCGGCGCCGTACAGTTTGTGCAGCGCCGGAATGGTCTGCAGCCCAACGTTGTACATGCCCCAGAACATCGCCGGGAATACGGCAAACCACACGAGGATCATCATCCGCTTGAGGTCGATGGCGTCGCGCACGTGCGCCGCGCCGCGGGTGACCTGCCCCGGCGTGTAGAAGATGGTCGCCGCCGCTTCATACAGCGGGTAATATTTTTCCAGCTTGCCGCCATGCGTGAAATGCGGCTCAAGTTTCTCAATCAGGTGCTTTAAGCCCATCTCTTATCCTTCCTGCTCAATCTGGGTTAACACGCTGCGCAGCGCCGGACCGTATTCATATTTGCCCGGACAAACGTAGGTGCAGAGCGCCAGATCTTCTTCATCCAGCTCCAGACAGCCCAGCGCCTGGGCGCTATCGCTATCGCCGGCCAGCAGATCGCGCAGCAATATGGTTGGCAGAATATCCAGCGGCATCACCCGCTCATAGTTGCCGATCGGCACCATCGCCCGCTCGCCGCCGTTAGTATCCGTGGAGAAATGAAAGCGCTTGCGCTTGAAGAAATGGCCTAGCGTAGTGCGGGTAATCGAGAACTTCTCTTTGCCCGGCATCACCCAGCCAAACAGCTCTTTTTCCCGACCTTCGCGAACCACGCTCACCTGCAGATGGAAACGCCCGAGGAAAGCGTGGGGGCCGTGGGCGCGGGTACCGCTAAGTACCGAGCCGGAAATGACGCGGTTTTCCCCCTCCTCCAGCCCGCCCGCCAGCAGATCGTCCAGGCTGGCGCCCAGCGTCGTTTTGACCAGCCGCGGCGACTTCACCTGCGGGCCGCCGAGCGCAATCACCCGCTCGCAGTTCAGCTCACCTTCAAGGAAAAGCTGACCGATAGCGATCGCATCCTGATAATTGAGGTGCCAGACCTGTTTATTCAGGCTCACCGGCTCCAGAAAGTGAATATGCGTTCCCGGCAGCCCCGCCGGGTGCGGCCCGGAGAACTGATTAAAACAGACCTGGCCGGCAGGATGGCCGCCCAGCTTGCCGCCGCTGGGCTGGCAGACATGCACTTTCCCGTCGGTCAGACGCGTGAGCACGGTAAGACCGGCATCGAAGGCGGCACGCTCGGCCAGAATAATCGGCTGCGGCTCCGCCGCCAGCGGATTGGTATCCATGGCGTTGACAAAAATAGCGGCGGGCACGCTGCCCGGGCGCGGCGTTTTACTGAATGGCCGGGTGCGTAGCGCCGTCCACAGGCCCGAGGCCAGCAGCTGCTGCTGTACGGTGTCGCGCGGCAGCTCAGCCAGTGCGTCCGCGGCGTAACGGGTAAAGGCCACCGCGTCATTGCCCTCGATATCAATCACCACTGACTGTAAAACGCGCCGTTCACCGCGGTGGATGGCGCTGACAACCCCGCTCGCCGGGGCGGTAAAGTAGACGCCGGGGGTCTTTTTATCTTCGAACAGGATCTGACCTTTTTTGACCCGATCGCCCTCTTTGACCGCCATAGCGGGACGCATCCCGACGTACTCTTCGCCGAGTAGCGCGACGCGCTTCACCGCTGGCGCAGGAGAGATCTGCTGTAATGGCATGCCAGCTATGGGCAAATCCAGCCCTTTCGTGATTTTAATCATATCGTTAGCAGGTATCCGTAACCTCAACCCCGACGCAGGCCGGGGCCAGCTTATTGACAGAATGGCAGAGAAGAAAGGGCGAAACGGCGCCAGTGGCGCTCATGACGGAAGAGAAGCCTCCTTTCTTACTCTGGTGATGAACCGGCGCAAGTGTAACATTTCGTGAGCGGCGGCTGTAGCGCGAGGGGCAATAAGTGCTTCTAAAATGCGAGCTATTGCGCAAAGTTCTGACTGTGTTTTCGCCGTAAGCGGGTTATAAAGTGAGGCTGAATTGTAAACGCCGCCACGTCGCCCTTGCGAAAAAATGCCGTGATGCTAATGTGAGCGCTCTAAATCCAGAAAACTCTGATTTCGGGTCTCTCTTGCCGTCCTGGCAATGTGGCTATTTTGTTTTATCAAGGAACAAGCAGTATGCGCAAAATCGCATTATTTATTGCGATGCTTCTGTTGCCGTGCGTGTCATTTGCCGGGCTGCTCAGCAGCAATAGCCCGACGACGCCGGTTAGCAAAGAATACAAGCAGCAATTAATGGGTTCACCGGTTTACATTGAGATCTTTAAAGAAGAGCGCATGCTCGACCTTTACGTCAAAATGGGTGAAACCTACCAGCTCCTCAACAGCTATCGGATCTGCAACTATTCCGGTGGCCTGGGTCCGAAACAGCGTCAGGGTGATTTCAAGAGTCCGGAAGGGTTCTATAGCGTCACCCGCAGCCAGCTCAAACCCGACAGCCGCTTCTATAAAGCCATTAACATCGGCTTCCCGAACGCCTACGATCGCGCCCATGGTTATGAAGGGAAATACCTGATGATCCATGGCGACTGCGTCTCAGTCGGCTGCTACGCCATGACCGACAGCGGGATCGATGAGATCTTCCAGTTTGTGACCGGCGCCTTAGTCTTCGGCCAGCCAAGCGTGCAGGTGAGTATCTATCCGTTCCGCATGACCAACGCCAATATGGAACGCCACAAATACTCCTACTATGCGGATTTCTGGAAACAGCTTAAGCCTGGCTATGACTATTTCCAGCAGACCCACAAACCGCCGATTGTGTCAGTGACCGACGGCCGCTATGTGGTAAGCAAGCCGCTCAGCCACGAGGTTGTTCAGCCGCAGCTGGCCTCAAACTACACGCTCCCCGAGACAAAATAACGCCCACTCGCCTGGCATGATCTTGTGCCAGGTTTCATTGGCCGTCAGCGGCTGCGTGGCGATAACCGTGACCACATCGTTGGGTGTGGTCTCGCGTTGAAAGTCGATCTCCACATCCTGGTCCAGCAGTTTTGCCACGCCAAACGGCGCCCGCCGGGTGATCCAGTGCAGATTGGTCGAGCAGAACGCCATCACGTAGCGCCCGTCCGACAGCAGCATGTTGAACACCCCTTTCTCACGCAGTTCACCCGCCAGGGTGGCGATATACTTGAAAACGCCCAGCATATTGCCCGGCGTGCGCGGATAGCGCTCGGTTAAACGGTGCAGCAGCCAGCAAAACGCTTTTTCACTGTCGGTTTCACCTACCGGATGGAAATTACCGGTTTTCAGCGATTTATAGCCTTTGAGCTGCCCATTGTGCGCATAGGTCCAGTTGCGCCCCCACAGTTCGCGGGTGAAGGGATGGGTGTTCTCCAGGGCCACCATCCCGCGATTGGCCTGACGGATATGGGCGACGACGGAACAGGACTTAATCGGGTAATCCTGGACCAGTTTCGCGATCGGCGACTGAAAGCTCGGCTGCGGATCTTTGAATGTGCGACAGCCTTTGCCTTCATAGAAGGTGATGCCCCAGCCGTCTTTATGCGGCCCCGTCCCGCCCCCGCGCTGCACCAGCCCGGTAAAGCTAAAACAGATATCTGTTGGCACATTGGCGCTCATCCCGAGCAGTTCGCACATAGATCACCTCACCCTCACAAATCACGACGGCGCCAAAGCGAGGCCGCCGTCAACAGTACACACTCGCCTGCCTGTTAGCCTTTCACCATCTCTTTTTCGATCAGCATAATCAGGATATGGATCACTTTGATGTGGATCTCCTGGATGCGGTCGGCATAGCCAAAGTGCGGCACGCGTATTTCAACGTCGGCGGAACCCGCCATTTTGCCGCCGTCTTTACCGGTCAGGGTGATCACTTTCATCCCCTGCGCCCGCGCGGCTTCAATGGCCTTGATCACGTTGCCGGAGTTACCTGACGTGGAGATGCCGAGCAGCACATCGCCCGCACGGCCGACGGATTCAACATAGCGGGAGAACACATACTCATAGCCAAAATCATTGCTCACGCAGGAGAGATGGCTGACGTCGGAGATCGCGATGGCCGGGTAACCCGGGCGGTTTTCGCGATAACGACCGGTCAGCTCTTCCGCAAAATGCATCGCATCGCAATGGGAACCGCCGTTACCACAGGACAGCACTTTCCCACCCGCCTTAAAGCTATCCGCCAACAGAACAGCGGCACGCTGGATAGCATGGATATTGGCTTCGTCCTGCAGAAAGTTAGCCAGCGTTTCCGCGGCTTCGTTCAGTTCGTTACGAATAAGATCCTGGTACATGAGGATAATCCTTCAGTATGAGTGGAATAACCCTGGCAGTGTACCGGATAGCCGCCGAAGCGAGAAGCAGCAGGCAGTGTTATCCCCCGCCCTTTTGATTTTATGTGCCGCTTTTGCATACAACAATGTGAGCGAGGTTGTAATTATTTTGTAAACACATTGCTAAATAAAAACGCATGCACTACAACCAATACATCACAAGTGGTCAGACCTCCTACAAGCTCAGGGAGCATTTCTCTATGATGATTTTGAGTATTGTTGCAACCGTCGTTTTACTCGGTGCGCTCTTCTATCACCGGGTCAGCCTGCTGCTCAGCAGTGTGATTTTGCTCGCCTGGACCGCGGCGCTCGGCGCGGCCGGACTGTGGAATATCTGGCTGCTGCTGCCGCTGGCCATTATTTTGTTGCCGTTCAACTTTGCCCCCATGCGTAAATCGATGATTTCCGCACCGGCATTTCGCGCTTTCCGCAAGGTGATGCCGCCGATGTCGCGTACGGAAAAAGAAGCCATCGACGCCGGCACCACCTGGTGGGAAGGCGATCTGTTCCGCGGCAACCCGGACTGGCACAAGCTGCATAACTATCCGCAGCCGCGCCTGACCGCCGAAGAGCAAGCTTTCCTCGACGGCCCGGTGGAAGAGGCCTGCCGGATGGCTAACGACTTCGCCATCACCCACGAAATGGCCGATCTGCCGCCCGAGCTGTGGGCCTATCTGAAAGAGCACCGCTTCTTCGCGATGATTATCAAGAAAGAGTATGGCGGGCTTGAGTTCTCCGCTTACGCTCAGGCACGAGTGCTACAGAAACTTTCTGGCGTCTCCGGCATCCTGGCGATCACCGTCGGCGTCCCAAACTCGCTGGGCCCGGGCGAACTGCTGCAGCATTACGGTACCGAAGAACAGAAGAATCATTATCTGCCGCGTCTGGCGCGCGGCCTGGAAATCCCCTGCTTCGCACTGACCAGTCCGGAAGCGGGCTCTGACGCCGGCGCTATTCCGGATACCGGCGTGGTGTGCATGGGCGACTGGCAGGGTCAACAGGTGCTGGGGATGCGCCTGACCTGGAACAAACGCTATATCACGCTGGCGCCAATCGCCACCGTGCTGGGGCTGGCCTTCAAACTCTCTGACCCGGACCGTTTGCTGGGCGGCGAGGAAGAGCTGGGCATCACCTGCGCGCTGATCCCCACCTCAACGCCGGGCGTGGAAATTGGCCGTCGCCACTTCCCGCTGAACGTCCCGTTCCAGAACGGCCCAACCCGCGGCAAGGATATCTTCGTGCCGATCGATTACATCATCGGCGGCCCGAGCATGGCCGGTCAGGGCTGGCGCATGCTGGTTGAATGTCTGTCCGTGGGCCGCGGTATTACCCTGCCTTCCAACGCCACCGGCGGCCTGAAATCCGTCGCTATGGCGACCGGCGCCTACGCCCACATTCGCCGTCAGTTCAAAATATCGATCGGCAAAATGGAAGGGATTGAAGAGGCGCTGGCGCGCATCGCGGGTAACGCCTATGTGATGGACGCCGCGGCGTCGCTGATCACCTACGGCATTATGCTCGGCGAGAAACCGGCAGTGCTGTCCGCGATTGTGAAATATCACTGTACCCACCGCGGCCAGCGCTCCATTATCGACGCGATGGATATTACCGGCGGGAAAGGCATTATGCTGGGCGAAGGTAACTTCCTCGCCCGGGCTTACCAGGGCGCGCCGATCGCCATCACCGTTGAAGGCGCAAACATTCTGACCCGCAGCATGATGATCTTCGGTCAGGGGGCTATTCGCTGCCACCCTTACGTGCTGGAAGAGATGGCCGCCGCGCAGAATAACGACCTGAACGCCTACGATAAGCTGCTGTTCAAACACATCGGCCATGTCGGCAGTAACAAAGTCCGGAGTTTCTGGCTGGGCCTGACCGGCGGACGCACCAGCAGCGCGCCGACCCGTGACGCCACCCGTCGCTACTATCAGCAAATGAACCGTCTGAGTGCCAACCTCGCGCTGCTGTCAGACGTGTCGATGGCGGTACTGGGCGGCAGCCTCAAGCGTCGCGAACGTATCTCCGCGCGTCTGGGGGATGTGTTAAGCCAGCTGTATCTGGCCTCCGCGGTGCTGAAACGCTATGACGATGAAGGACGCAATGAAGCCGATCTGCCGCTGGTTCACTGGGGAGTGCAGGATGCGCTGCACCAGGCTGAACAGGCCATCGACGATCTGCTGAAAAACTTCCCCAACCGTCTGGTGGCAGGTGCGATGCGTGTGGCCATCTTCCCGACCGGGCGTCATCATCATGCGCCGTCGGATAAGCTGGACCATAAAGTCGCTAAAATTCTGCAGGTGCCCAGCGCCACTCGCTCCCGCATCGGTCGCGGTCAGTACCTGACGCCGAGCGAGCATAACCCGGTTGGTCTGCTGGAAGAGGCGCTGCTGGAAGTGATGGCGGCCGATCCTATCCACCAGCGGATCTGCAAAGAGTTGGGTAAAAACCTGCCGTTCACCCGTCTGGATGAGCTGGCACACAACGCGCTGGCCAAAGGATTAATAAATCAGGAAGAAGCCGCTATTCTGACCCGCGCAGAGCACAGTCGCTTGCGCAGCATCAACGTCGACGACTTTGCGCCAGAGGAGCTGGCGACAAAGCCGGTAAAGCTGCCGGAAAAAGTTCGCAAAGTTGAAGCCGCATAATAAAACAATCACCACATCACACGCCGGGCGGGGAATTTTCCCCGCTTTTTTTCGTCCCCCCTCCTCCGTGGCTTCTGTCAGTAGCATTTTTTTAACAAAATATTCCGCTGACCGCCGCGAGGCTGATATGGTGTTACAGTTAACCTAACCCCCTCATGAGAATGGAGTTGACCATTGTGCCTGGCCTGAAAATTACGCTGTTGCAACAACCGCTGGTCTGGATGGACGGCCCTGCCAACCTGCGCCATTTTGATCGCCAACTGGAAGGGATTATTGGGCGCGATGTCATTGTTTTACCGGAGATGTTCACCACCGGCTTTGCCATGGAAGCGGCAAAACAGTCTTTACCCGAAGCCGACGTGGTGGAGTGGATGCATGCCCGGGCCGCGCAAACCCAGGCGCTGATTGCCGGCAGCGCAGCGCTGCAAACCGAACACGGCGCTGTTAACCGCTTCCTGCTGGTCGAGCCCGACGGTACGGTGCACCATTATGATAAACGGCACCTGTTCCGTATGGCCGATGAACACCATCATTATGAGGCTGGTGACCGACGCGTGGTCTTTGAATGGCGCGGATGGCGTATCCTGCCGCTGGTCTGTTACGACCTGCGCTTTCCGGTATGGTCGCGTAATCTGAACGACTATGATTTGGCGCTGTATGTTGCCAACTGGCCGGCGCCGCGCTCCCTACACTGGCAGTCGCTGCTGGTCGCCCGCGCTATCGAGAACCAGGCCTATGTCGCCGGCTGTAACCGGGTCGGTACTGACGGTAACGGCCATCATTACCGCGGCGATAGCCGGATTATCAGTCCCCAGGGGGAGATTGTCGCCACTGCCGATCCGCATCAGGCCACCCGTCTTGATGCCGAATTGTCGCTGGCTGCCCTCCAGGAATATCGCGAAAAATTTCCCGCCTGGCGCGATGCCGATCCTTTTACCCTCGGTTAATCTCCCTCCGCTTTCTTCCTCATTCAGCAGGTAAAGAAAGCGGGATTTCGCCCGCCAGCGCACCGCAGAATATTTGCCGGGCGCCATTCATTTCTGTTCTACACTCATTAAAAGCCCCCACAACCAAATGGGCGGAGATCACCTTCAACTCACTTCTGCGTTGTAAATCATGAATTTTCTGTTGCTGGCGTGTTTTGTTAAACAACGCTGAGCGTTGGCGTAAGAATATTATGTGAGCGTAAAAGAAAATGGATAATAATAATCTGCTGTTGATTGAAAAACGGCTGGTCACCCGCTTTCTCGATATGTTTATTCGGTTCGGGCTTATTCTGGCGCTGGCCTCATTCTGTTTTACCGTCTTTTCTCCCTTTATCAATATGATGCTCTGGGCGCTGATCCTCGCCGTGGCGCTCTATCCCTTACATCAATATTTTGCCGGATTGTTAGCGGGCAAACAGGGACTGGCGTCAGTGGTGCTGGTGTTGTTAGGTATTTTACTGATCGTCATCCCCACGGTGCTGATGATCACCTCGTTGGCGGAAAGCGCCAGCGCCATGATAGACAAGATGGGCAGCCAGAGCTTTACCATTCCCCCGCCCTCCTCGCGCATTGCCGCGTTACCGATCATTGGCGAACGGCTTAGCGCCCTGTGGATGAGAGCTTCCGTCGATCTCCCGGGACTGCTCAGTAATTACCGCTCGCAAATCGGCGACATTGCCAAACAGTTTCTCAGTATTTTGGCCAGCATGAGCGGCGGGCTGATTGGCTTTATTATTTCGTTTATCGTCTCGGGAATTATGATGGCCTGGGGCGCAGCGGGCGCCATTAGCGCCCAGCGTATTGCCATCCGTATTACCGATGAAAATAAAGGCGTGACCCTCACCCGCCTGTGCACCAGCACCATCCGCGCGGTCGCCCAGGGCGTCATCGGGGTGGCATTGATCCAGGCGCTGCTGGTCGGCGTGATCATGCTGATGGCCAGCATTCCCGCCGTCGGGATCTTCTTTATTCTGGCCCTGCTCCTCGGCATTGCCCAGGTGCCGGTGATCCTGGTGACGGCCCCGGCCATTGCGCTAATGTGGAGTCTCGGCACCCACAGTACCGGCATGGATATCTTCTACACCATCCTGCTGATCGTCGCCGGCATGGCCGATAACGTCCTCAAACCTCTGCTGCTGGGGCGCGGAGTCGACGCGCCAATGCCGGTAGTGCTGCTGGGCGCCCTCGGCGGAATGGCCTCTAACGGCATTCTCGGTATGTTTCTCGGCGCCACCCTGCTGGCCATCGGTTATCGGATCTTCATGACCTGGGTAAATGAAGGGCAACCCGCCCTGCCGCAGGATAAATAACCTCAAGGGAGCGTTACGCTCCCTTAATTCATTCCATAAACATTCGTACCGCGCACCAGACCAGCAGCAGCGCCAGCAGCAGATTTAACCCTCTTCCATGGCGTTCGAACACCGGCTGAAACAGTTGACCGGCCAGCGCCCAGCAAAGATTGCCGGCAACGCCTATTACTGATAGCAACAGGCTTATCATCACCAGCCAGAATGGCTCGCGAGTCACTGGCAGAACAAAGGTCGACAGGGCCGTGATGCCGTACAGGATAATTTTTACATTCACAAACTGCAGCCCCAGGCTGGCCCAGAAGCTGACAGGCCGCTCCTCCTGCCCACCGCTGGCCGGGTCGCTGCGGGCAATGTGCCAGGCCAGCCACAGGATATACCCTGCGCCGACCCAGCGTAGCAGGGAGGTTATCCCCTCATCCAGGGTAACGAGAGTGAACGTCAGCCCGGCACAAATCAGCATGATGATCACAAACCCCAGGCTCATGCCGGCCAGAACCCGCATGCTCCGTCGAAAGCCGTGCGCGGTGACGCTGCTCAGCGCCAGAATATTATTCGGCCCGGGCGTCAGGGCGGTGATCAGGGTGTAAGTTAAAAAGGCGCTAATCAGGGTAGGTGTCACGTGTTTTCTCCTCTTGACTGGCAGACAGTACCCGAAGCTGATAATTTAAAAAAATGAATGTTTTTTCATTCTGAATTCGAGAATGTCGATATAAAGAGGAAATATGGATCTGCGACGCTTTATCACCTTCAAAACGGTTGTCGAAGAAGGATCCTTTCTGCGCGCCTCGCAGAAACTGTGCTGCACCCAGTCCACCGTAACCTTTCATATCCAGCAGCTTGAGCAGGAGCTTGCCATCCCGCTGTTTGAGAAAATTGGCCGGCGGATGTGTCTCACCGCCGCGGGTAAGAATGTCCTGCCGCATGTCTACGACTTGACCAAAGTAATGGCGTCGATTCGCCAGGCGGCGCGCCAGGACGATGAACCCGGCGGCGAACTTCGCGTCGCCACTGGTGAAACCCTACTGGCGTACAAAATGCCGCCGGTGCTGCAGCGTTTTAAGCAACGCGCCCCGAAGGTCCGCCTGTCACTGCAGTCACTCAATTGCTACAGCATCCGTGATGCGCTGCTCGCTGACGAAGTCGACCTGGGGGTGTTTTACCGGGTTGGCAACGATGATGCGCTCACCATGATGGAACTTGGCCCGCAGCCGCTGGCGCTGGTCGCGTCAGTCGATCAGGCGCCGGTCGACTTCCTGCGCCCGCGGCAGCATATCCCATTGAGCTTTATCATCAACGAACCCCAGTGCGTGTTCCGGCAGATTTTTGAAAGTACCCTGCGCCAGCGCGGCATTACCATGGAGAACACCATCGAACTGTGGAGTATTGAAAGCATCAAACAGTGCGTGGCGGGCAATCTTGGGGTGAGCTTCCTGCCGCGCTTTGCGGTAGAGGAGGAACTCAAACGCGGGACGCTGGTCGAGCTGCCGTTCAGCGAGACGCCGCTGACGATCCATGCGCTCTGCGCCCATCACGCCGGGAAAGCAATCAGTCCGGCGATGCGGGTATTCATGCAGTGTATGCAGGAGGAACAAGAGGCGCGCTGAAATTCGGCGACGAAAACGACGAAAGCCTGAATCATTGCTGATTCAGGCTTTCTGAATAGTGGCGGAACGGACGGGACTCGAACCCGCGACCCCCTGCGTGACAGGCAGGTATTCTAACCGACTGAACTACCGCTCC
>NZ_PJDK01000108.1:0-14144 GCF_002837615.1 Klebsiella sp. X1-16S-Nf21 | reverse complement strand
TGCAGTGGCTGAAGCAACCTGAGATGTATCAGGGGAAAAGCGTTGACGAGCTGCGTGAGCGTATCTCCCTTGAATTTAACGAACAGGGTTTGGGTAACCAGGCGGCGATTGATCGTGCGATCGAGTACTTCCTGAAAGACAGCCTGTCGGTGCATCACCCGCAGTGCGTGGCGCACCTGCACTGCCCGAGCCTGGTAATTAGCCAGGCGGCGGAAGTACTGATCAACGCCACCAACCAGAGCATGGACTCCTGGGACCAGAGCCCGTCAGCAACCATCATTGAGATGAAGCTGATCGAATGGCTGCGCGCCCGGGTCGGTTATCCGGCTGGCGACGCCGGCGTCTTCACCAGCGGCGGTACCCAGAGCAACCTGATGGGCCTGATGCTGGCGCGCGACGCCTTCTTCGCCCGTCAGGGGCACTCCATCCAGCAGGATGGGCTGCCGGGGGATATCCGCAAGTACAAAGTATTGTGCTCGGAAAACGCCCACTTCTCGGTGCAGAAGAACATGGCGCTGATGGGCCTCGGCTACCGCTCGGTCACGCTGGTGAAAACCGACGAATTCGCGCGGATGGACGTGTCCGATCTGAAAGCGAAGATTGCGCAAGCGCAGGCTAACGGCGAGCAGATCATGGCGATCGTCGCCACCGCCGGCACCACCGACGCGGGGGCTATCGACCCGCTGCGCGACATCGCCGGTATCGCCGCGGAACATCAGATCTGGCTGCACGTTGACGCAGCCTGGGGCGGCGCGCTGCTGCTGTCTGAGCAGTATCGTGACTACCTTGACGGTCTGGAGCTGGTGGATTCCGTTACCCTGGACTTCCACAAGCAGTTCTTCCAGACCATCAGCTGCGGCGCCTTCCTGCTGAAGGACGCGCGCCATTACGAGCTGATGCGTTATCAGGCGGCCTATCTGAACTCCGAGTTCGATGAAGAACACGGCGTACCGAACCTGGTGTCTAAGTCGCTGCAGACCACCCGTCGCTTCGATGCGCTGAAGCTGTGGATGGGTCTGGAAGCGCTGGGCCAGAAACAGTATGCGGCGATCATCGATCACGGCGTCACGATGGCGAAAAACGTGGCGGAGTACGTGAAGTCGCAGCCGACGCTGGAGCTGGTGATGCAGCCGCAGCTGGCGAGCGTGCTGTTCCGTTCCCGTCCGGCGCAGATGGCGCAGAGCGACGCGGCGGCTATCGCGCTGCTCAACCAGCGCGTCGGCGATGCCCTGCTGGCTTCCGGCCGCGCTAACGTTGGCGTGACCGAGCATAACGGTGTCACCTGCCTGAAGCTGACCCTGCTGAACCCGGTGGTGACGCTGGATGACGTGAAGGTTCTGCTTAACCTGGTGGAACGCACCGCTCAGGAGCTGCTGGCGCAATAACCTGCCTTAGCGAGGCGGCGCCTGCCGCCCCGCTGTCAGCCTTGCCTGCAATAAGCCGATAATCTCCTTATCGGCTTTTTTATTTCTTTCCGCGCCACTGACGTTCTCTGCTCCCTGGCTGGTCGCTGGGCCCGTTGACGCCTGCCTTTCGCGATGCCACAGTATTATCCCGAGAATAACGACGTTCAGGATAAACATCCTGAAAATGAGGATGATGATGGAGAAACGCTTACCGGGACTGGATCTCGACGCCCTGCGTAGCTTTGTGACCGGCATGGAGTGCGGCAGTTTCGCCCAGGCAGCACTGCGCCTGTCGCGTTCCACTTCGGCCGTCAGCGCCCAGCTTAAAAAGCTGGAGAGCCAGTGCGGTACGGCGCTGGTGGCCAAACAGGGGCGGCATCTGGTGCTCACCGCGGAAGGCGAAAAGCTGATGAGCTACGCCAGAAGACTGCTGGCGCTCAATGATGAAACCCTGCGCGCGCTGCAGGGCGAGCGACTCACCGGCGAGATCCACCTTGGTATGCAGGAAGATTTTGGCGAATCGCTGATGCCGGGGATCCTGGGGCAATTTAAACGGCATCATCCGCAGGTGCGGATAGTCGCCAGGGTGGATCGCAATGGTCCGCTGCGCCAGGCGCTGGCGGAAGAGGTGCTGGATCTGGCGCTGCTGTGGCAAACCGAAGATCAGGGTCCCGGGATGGGCCGCTGCCCGCTGGCGTGGATTGCGCATCCTGACCTGGATATTGGTGCACTGCTGGCCTCCGGCGAGCCGCTGCCGCTGGTGATGTTCGACAGCCCGTGCCTGATGCGCTCTCGCGCTATTGCCTGTCTCGATGCCGCGGGGATCCCCTGGCAGGTGGTATTCGTCAGCCACAGCCTGAACGGCATCTGGGCGGCGGTACAGGCTGGCCTGGGGCTGACGATACGCACCCGCATCGGCATGCCCGGCAACCTGCGCACCGTCGCCGGGCTGCTGCCATCGCCAGGTAGCCTGGCCGTTAACCTGCAACAAACCCCGCGCGAGGGACAGCATTCCGCCGCCGTGGCGCTGCTCGGCGAACTGATGACCGAGGCCCTGCAGGGGTGGGTCGAGATGTGACGTTGTCACGCAACTTCCATTCACCCTCACCCTAACCCTCTCCCTGAAGGGAGAGGGAACCGTTCGGCAGTCACCGACAATGGGCATCCAGTGTCGTTCCCGCTTCGATGCCCGGTGGCGGCTGCGCCTTACCGGGCCTACATTCTTCCTGCGCGCTCATGTAGGCCGGGCAAGCGCAGCGCCGCCCGGCAACAGGCACAAGGGATAAAGGGAACCGTCCGGCAATCACCGGCAATGGGCATTCTTTACCGTTCCCGGTTCAATGACCGGAGGCGGCTGCGCCTTACCGGGCCTACATTCTCCCTGCGCGCTCCTGTAGGCCGGGCAAGCGCAGCGCCGCCCGGCAACAGGCACAAGGGATAAAGGGAACCGTCCGGCAGTCACCGGCAATGGGCATTCTGTACCATTCCCGCTTCAATGACCGGTGGCGGCTGCGCCTTACCGGGCCTACATCTCCCTGCGCGCTCCTGTAGGCCGGGCAAGCGCAGCGCCGCCCGGCATCAGTATAAGGGCTGGAGGGAACCGTCCGCCAGACGCCTACGCCGCGGGTCAGGCTTTGCTCTCCTGCAGCAGTTGCTGGATCACCTGCTCCTGGCGGGCATAATCCCCTTCGCCGAAGGCGGTATAACGCAACTGTCCGCGAGCGTCGAAAATGTAATGCGCCGGCCAGTACTGATTGCCGAAGGCGTTCCAGATGGCGTACTCATTATCCGCCACCACCGGGTAGGTTATCCGCCAGTCCTTCACCGCCTGGCGCAGCAGCGGCAGCGAACGCTCCCAGGGATATTCCGGGGTATGGACGCCAATCACCACCAGCCCGGCCGCGCGGTATTTGTTCGCCCAGTCGCGCACGTAAGGCAGGGTATGCTGACAGTTGATGCACTCCCGGGTCCAGAAATCCACCAGCACCACTTTGCCCTTCAGACGCTCCGGAGTTAACGCCGGGCTGTTGAGCCACGCGCTGCCTCCCGCCAGGGAGGGCATCGCGCTGCTGGGCTGCGGCGCGGCGATCGGCTGGAGGATGGTCTTTTGCTCCGGCTGCGGCAGACGGGCGGCCAGCCGCTGCTCCAGCGCCTGACTCCAGCCTCCCGCACTTTGCAGATAGCGATCGCCGCCGCTGGCGATCAGCGCCACCGAGGCCAGCATCGCCACCCCCGCCAGCCGGCGCAGCCGTTCGCCGAACGCCAGCCCACGACGCAGACGGGCAATCAACGCCGCGCCGCACCACCCCAGCAGGAATAACATCAGCGCCCCGCCGCTGCCGTAAGCCAGCAGCAACCCGCCAGTGGTCGCCTGGCCCGGATGCACAAAGCCCAGGCTGAGTATCGCCCCCAGTACCGGCCCGGCGCACGGGGCCCACAGCAGGCCCACCGCCAGCCCGGCCAGCAGCGATCCGATCCAGCCGCGCTGGCGTGAGCTGGCGTTGTTAAGCTGATTTCCCAGCGCCACCAGGGGTGAGGTCAACCGCTGCGCGACGCGCTGCGAAAGCAGGCTCAGCCCGACCAGGGCGAAGAACGCCAGCGCCAGGCCGCGGCCTGCGAGGGTCAGATTCACCACCCAGCCGCTGGCGACCGTCACCAGCCACGAAACCGCGCCGAACATCAGCGCCATTCCAGCCAGCATAATTGCCAGCTGCCCCCGGCGGCCCCGGACGCAGGCGAACAGCAGCGGGATCACCGGCAGCGTACAGGGGCTCAGCAGGGTTAACATTCCGCCCAAAAATGCAATGAATATCGACATCGCCTTCTCCTCATTATGTCGTCGCTGCCGAGAGTGGCAGCCACGACATTACAGCAAGGGCATGTAAGGCGAATGTGTCGGGAAAGGGGGAGAATTGTCGGCTTAGTTATCCGTCTGCGCCGGAGATACAGCAGGATACAATCCCGCCGCGGCAAGGCGAACGCTGGCGTCCAGGCCGCGCTGCGGGCGGTTGGTCAGACGCAGCGTGCCGTTCATCTGGCTGACCAGCTGCGCAGCAATCGCCAGCCCCAGACCGGTGCCGCCGGTATCGCGATTGCGCGAGTCCTCCAGGCGATAAAACGGCTGCAACACCGCCTGTAGCGAGGCCTCAGGGATCCCCGGCCCCTCATCCAGCACATGAATAGTGACATCCCCGGCGGCGTCGCGGGTCAGGGTTACCGAGACCGTCGTACCGAATTTCAGCCCGTTATCGATAAGGTTGGTCATCACCCGGCGCAGGGCCTGCGGTGGGATCCACACCACCCCGGCGGTATCTTCGGGGCAAAAGCGCACCGGCCGGCCGACATCGGCATAATCGCAGACGATGGTGTCGAGAAAGGCGTCAAGGTTCAGCCGCTGGCGCGCCTCCGCCAGCGGTTGCGAGGTGCGGGCGAAGGCGATGCCCTCCCGCACCAGGCGGGTCATATTGTCGAGATCCTGCAGCAGCTTATCGCGTAGTTCCGGCTGGTCGGCCATCTCCACCCGCAGCTTCATTCGGGTGATCGGGGTTTGCAGATCGTGGGAGATAGCGGCGAGGATCCGCGCCCGCTCCTGCAGATGGTCGTGGATGCGCGCCTGCATCGCGTTAAACGCGCGAGCGGCACGGCGGACCTCTTCCGGCCCCTGCTCGGCCATGGTTCCCGCCGTGTCGCTGGCCGGTTCAAGGGCGTCCACTGCGCGGGTAAAGCGAGTGATGGGCAGCAACACCTGGCGAACGGCATACCAGGCGCAGGCCAGCAGGAGAACAAACTGAGCGATCAGCACCACCGGCAGCCAGCGGGCGATGGCCGGTAGCTTCGGCCACAGATCGAGAGTCAACGGGGTACCGTCGTGGAGGGTAATATGGGCCTGAATATGCTGCCGCGGGCCGGGGATCGTCACAATACTTACCGGATACTGCGCGCTCAGCGCCTCCTGCAGGGAGCGGGCTGCGTCCCGGGCGCGCCAGCTGTCCGGGTAGTCGCCGCGCTCGCCGGAGTCCAGCAGATAGCGATAATTGCCGCGCGCCAGCTTCGGCAGCCATTGCGGGCGCTCAGCGGCCGGCAGGCGGTCAAGGATCGCCACGCTGGTGGCGACATCGGAAGCCAGATTGCCCAGCATCACGCTGCGAGCGCTGCTCATACGCTCATAAAACAGCAGCGACAGAGTTAAAGTATTCGCCAGCAGCAGCGCCAGAAACAGCAGCGCCACCAGCCTCGACTGCAGCGAGGCGGGCCAAAACCTCATTCATGCCTCTCGCGGATGGAGACCGGCACCGACAGCACATAGCCTTCGCTGCGCACCGTTTTAATGTAGGCCGGCTCGCGGGCATCCTCCCGTAGCCGCTGGCGCAGTCGGCTCACCAGCAGGTCAATTGACCGCTCAAACAGTTCCGCGTCGCGTCCCTGGGTCAGATTCAGCAGTTGGTCGCGGTTCAATACCCGCTGGGGGTGATCGAGAAACACCCGCAGCAGCCGATACTCCGCCCCGCTGAGGGCGACGATGGCGCCGCTGTCGTCCAGCAGGTGGCGGGCGGCAGTGTCGAGCAGCCAGTCGCCAAAGGCGATCAGCCTGCCCGCCTCGGTGATCTGCAGATTGGGCGGCAGCGCCCGGGTGCGGCGTAAAATGGCTTTGATGCGCGCCAGCAGTTCGCGGGCCACAAAGGGTTTAATCAGATAATCGTCAGCCCCCATTTCCAGGCCGAGGATCCGGTCGCTGTCGTCGGTGCGGGCGGTGAGCATCAGCACCGGAATATCCTGCTGCGGGTTGGCGCGCAGCTGGCGGCAGAGCGTTAAGCCGTCCTCGCCCGGCATCATGATATCCAGCACAATCAGGTCAATTTGATGATTTTTGAGCACCGACCACATGGCTTTGCCGTTCGCCGCGCCGCTGGCGCGATATCCCGATTTTTCCAGATAGTCGACAATCAGTTCCCGAATATCGCGGTCGTCATCGACGACCAGGATGTGGTCAATACGCTCCAAAGGCTGCTCCTGCGGCAAAATAAACTCTTCACAAGCATAAGCCGTGTTGCCGGAAGCGCAACGTCGCGCCGCCGGCAAGGCGCGGATTACAAACGGTCGGCGTCCACCACCGCCTGGACAAAGTCTGCCGGGTCCTCCTGCGGCGGATTATGGCCCACCGCCCCCTGCAGATCCCGGTGTTCATATTTTCCGGTAAATTTAGCCCGGTAGCTGGCGGGAGCCGGATGCGGCGCGCCGTTATTCGCCCCTTCAAGGGTGATGGTGGGCACGGTTATCGGCGGTAGCGCCGCCAGCCGTTGTTCATAGCCGGCATACTTCGCTTCCCCCTTCTCCAGCCCCAGGCGCCAGCGGTAGTTGCTGATGGTGATCGCCACGTGGTCCGGGTTATCAAGCGCCCGGGCGGTTCTGGCAAAAGTCGCGTCGCTGAATTTCCACTGCGGCGACGCCTGATGCCAGATAAATTTCGCAAAGTCGTGGGTGTTCTGCCGGTAACCGGCTTCGCCGCGCGGGGTGGCAAAATAGAACTGATACCACCACGACAGCTCCGCCTGCGGCGGCAGCGGTTTTTCGCCAATCTGCTGACTGCTGATCAGATACCCGCTCACCGAGACCAGGGATTTCACCCGCTGCGGCCACAGCGCGGCGACGATATCCGCCGTGCGCGCGCCCCAGTCAAAGCCGGCCAGATCCGCCTGCCTGATGTTCAGGGCGTCCATCAGATGGACAATATCGGCCGCCATCGCCGACGGCTGACCGTTACGCGGCGTGCTGGCGGAGAGGAAACGGGTCGTGCCGTAGCCGCGCAGATACGGCACAATGACCCGGTAACCCTTCTGCGCTAAAGCCGGCGCCACCTGAGCATAGCTCTGAATATCGTAGGGCCAGCCGTGCAGCAGGATCACCGGCTGGCCGTCGCGCGGGCCGATATCCACGTAGCCTATATTCAGGTCGCCGGCGCGGATCTGGTGGATCTTGTCGAACGCCCCCGCGTCTTCCGCGGCGCAAACGGCAGCGGACCACAGGGTGGATAACCCCAGCGCCGTGGCGCTGGTATAGCGGATCAGGGATAATCTGTTCATCACTTTCTCACCTTTTATCATCATCAAGAGAGTACGTGACCAGTAAAGCGGAAATTTGTATCCGCCATGTGCCCGACCGGGGCCATTTTTATCTCTTAATGTCAGCGCTGCGCCGCGAGATACAGTGTGATACAGAGTCGAGGTTGGCAATTGTTGCGGGCATGTGAATTTATGCTTGCCCCAGGAGATAAATCCGTTACCGTGGCAGGCATTTTTCACCACTTAAGAACGCAGGAACCCGCTATGGCGATTTTTGATGGTCACAATGACCTGCTGCTGAATCTCTGGCTTCACCATCGTGAGGATCCGGTAAGCGCCTTCTTTGCCGGGATAGAAAACGGCCATCTCGACTATCCGCGTATCCGCCAGGGCGGGCTGGCCGGCGGCCTGTTCGCCCTCTTTGTGCCGCCGCAGGAGTATATCGCCCGCGTGGCGCCGCAGTACGCCAGCCAGGCGTGGGATCCGCGGGCGATCCTCTGGCAGCAGTTGGCTATCCTCAAGGCGATTTGCGCCCATGACGCCAGCCGCGCGCGGCTGTGCCTGAGCGCGGCGGATATCGAACGCTGTCGCCAGGATAACGCGCTGGCGATGGTGGCGCACATCGAAGGTGCTGGCGGGTTCGACGCGCAAGGCGAAGATCTGCAGGCCTTTTATCGCGCCGGGGTGCGCAGCATTGGTCCGTTCTGGAACATCGCCAATCGCTTCGGCTGCGGGGTCACCGGCGCCTTTCCCGGCAGCCCGGACAGCGGGCCGGGTCTCACTCGCGAGGGCATTGCGCTCATCGCTCAGGCCAACGCCCTGAAGATGCAGATCGATGTTTCGCACATGAATGAACAGGCCTTTTGGGATACCGCCCACCACTCCACCGCCCCACTGGTGGCCACCCACTCTAATGCCCACGCCCTGTGCCCACAGCCGCGCAATCTGACCGACCGGCAACTGCGGGCGATCCGCGACAGCGGCGGCGTAGTGGGCGTCAATTTCGGCAATGCTTTCCTGCGCGCCGACGGACGGCGCGACAGCGACACGCCCATAACCACCATTGTCCGGCATATCGACTATCTTATTAACATAATGGGTGAGGATCATGTGGCTCTCGGCTCGGATTTTGACGGCATCACCCTGCCCGACGAGCTGGGGGATGTGGCCGGCTTACCGCGGCTTATCAATGCCTTGCGGGACAATGGCTATGATCAATTGGTGCTGGATAAGCTGCTGTGGAACAACTGGCTGCGGGTATTAAAAAAGGTTTGGCAACAATAGGTTATATTGTAAACATAAAGTTAATTCCTTACAGATTCCGGGTTGATCTCTCTCCCGGTGAAGCGCAATATGCGGCGGCCGTCACAGATCCAGCATTATCCGTGAGGCCTGTCGTCATTTTTAAGAGGAACACAACATGTGGAAGAAACCTGCTTTTATCGATTTACGTCTCGGTCTGGAAGTGACGCTGTACATTTCTAACCGTTAATCGCCCCGCCCGCCGTTCGCGCGGGCACCTTCATTCATTACCCGGTCCGTCTTCATGTTCATTAAAGTCCTCGGCTCCGCCGCCGGCGGCGGTTTCCCGCAATGGAACTGCAACTGCGCCAACTGTCAGGGTCTGCGCAACGGCACCATTCAGGCCAGTGCCCGCACCCAGTCGTCGATCATCGTCAGCGATAACGGCAAAGAGTGGGTGCTGTGCAATGCCTCGCCGGATATCAGCCAGCAGATTGCCCATACCCCCGAGTTAAATAAACCCGGCGTACTGCGCGGGACGTCTATCGGCGGCATTATTCTCACCGACAGCCAGATCGACCACACCACCGGGTTGCTGAGCCTGCGCGAAGGCTGCCCGCACCAGGTGTGGTGCACGCCGGAGGTTCATGAGGATCTCTCTACCGGCTTCCCGGTGTTTACCATGCTGCGACACTGGAACGGAGGCCTGGTGCATCATCCCATCGCCCCGCAGCAGCCTTTTACCGTTGACGCCTGCCCTGATTTGCAGTTTACCGCCGTGCCTATCGCCAGCAACGCGCCGCCCTATTCGCCGTATCGCGACCGGCCGCTGCCGGGCCATAACGTGGCGCTGTTTATCGAAAACCGCCGCAACGGGCAGACGCTGTTCTATGCCCCGGGGCTGGGTGAGCCGGATGAAGCCCTTCTGCCGTGGCTGCAAAAAGCGGACTGTCTGCTGATCGATGGCACCGTCTGGCAGGATGACGAGCTGCAGGCCGCCGGCGTTGGGCGCAATACCGGCCGTGATATGGGACACCTGGCGCTCAGCGATGAGCACGGGATGATGGCCTTGCTGGCCTCCCTGCCGGCAAAACGCAAAATTCTCATTCATATTAATAACACCAACCCGATCCTTAACGAACAGTCTCCCCAGCGCCAGGCGCTAACGCAACAGGGGATTGAAGTGAGCTGGGACGGGATGGCAATCACCCTTCAGGATACCGCATGCTAATCACCGACACGCTGTCGCCGCAGGCCTTTGAAGAGGCTCTGCGGGCTAAAGGCGCCTTCTACCATATTCACCACCCTTACCACATCGCCATGCATAACGGCGAAGCGACCCGCGAGCAAATTCAGGGTTGGGTGGCGAACCGGTTTTATTACCAGACCACCATTCCGCTGAAAGACGCGGCGATTATGGCTAACTGCCCGGATGCGCAGACCCGGCGCAAATGGGTGCAGCGGATCCTCGACCACGACGGTAGCCACGGCGAAGATGGCGGGATTGAAGCCTGGCTGCGGCTGGGGGAAGCGGTCGGTTTGAGCCGCGACGACCTGCTCAGCGAGCGTCACGTGCTGCCCGGCGTGCGCTTCGCGGTGGATGCCTATCTTAATTTCGCTCGTCGCGCCTGCTGGCAGGAGGCGGCCTGCAGCTCCCTGACCGAGCTGTTCGCCCCACAGATCCATCAGTCGCGCCTCGACAGCTGGCCGCAGCACTATCCGTGGATCAAAGAGGAAGGCTATTTTTACTTCCGCAGTCGTCTGAGCCAGGCTAACCGCGACGTTGAGCATGGTCTGGCGCTGGCGAAGACCTACTGTGACAGCGCTGAAAAACAGAACCGGATGCTGGAGATCCTGCAGTTTAAGCTCGACATCCTGTGGTCGATGCTCGATGCCATGACCATGGCCTACGCTCTGCAGCGCCCGCCCTATCACACGGTCACCGACAAGGCGGCCTGGCACACGACCCGACTGGTGTAATCATGCAAAAAACGTCCATCGTTGCCTTTCGTCGCGGCTACCGACTGCAGTGGGAAGCCGCCCAGGAGAGCCATGTGATCCTCTATCCGGAGGGAATGGCTAAACTCAATGAGACCGCCGCGGCGATCCTCGAGCTGGTCGATGGCCGGCGCGACGTCGCGGCGATTATCGCCATGCTTAACGAACGTTTCCCGGAAGCCGGCGGCGTCGATGACGACGTCGTCGAGTTCCTGCAGATCGCCTGTCAACAGAAGTGGATCACCTGCCGTGAGCCAGAATAAACCCGCCGTCAATCCGCCGCTGTGGCTGCTGGCGGAGCTGACCTACCGCTGCCCGCTGCAGTGTCCCTACTGTTCCAATCCGCTGGACTTCGCCCGGCAGGAAAAGGAGCTGACCACCGAACAATGGATCGAGGTCTTTCGCCAGGCGCGAGCGATGGGCAGCGTACAGCTGGGCTTTTCCGGCGGCGAGCCGCTGACCCGTAAAGATCTGCCGGAGCTGATCCGCGCCGCGCGCGACCTCGGGTTCTATACCAACCTGATCACCTCGGGAATTGGGCTAACCGAGAGCAAACTCGACGCCTTCAGCGAGGCCGGACTGGACCATATCCAGATTAGCTTCCAGGCCAGCGATGAGGTGCTCAACGCCGCTCTTGCCGGCAATAAAAAAGCCTTCCAGCAGAAGCTGGCGATGGCCAGAGCGGTGAAAGCGCGCGACTACCCGATGGTGCTGAACTTCGTCCTCCACCGGCATAACATCGACCAGCTCGATAAAATTATCGAGCTGTGCATTGAGCTGGAAGCCGATGACGTCGAGCTCGCCACCTGCCAGTTTTACGGCTGGGCGTTTCTTAATCGCGAGGGGTTACTGCCGACCCGGGAACAGATCGCCCGCGCCGAGCAGGTGGTCGCCGATTACCGGCAGAAAATGGCCGCCAGCGGTAACCTCACCAACCTGCTATTCGTCACCCCGGACTATTACGAGGAACGCCCGAAAGGCTGTATGGGCGGCTGGGGATCGATTTTCCTCAGCGTCACTCCGGAAGGCACTGCGTTGCCGTGCCACAGCGCGCGCCAGCTGCCGGTGGCGTTCCCGTCGGTGCTGGAGCAGAGTCTGGAATCGATCTGGTATGACTCGTTCGGCTTCAACCGTTATCGCGGGTATGACTGGATGCCGGAGCCGTGCCGCTCCTGTGATGAAAAAGAGAAAGACTTCGGCGGCTGCCGCTGTCAGGCCTTTATGCTGACCGGCAGCGCCGATAACGCCGACCCGGTGTGCAGCAAATCCCCACATCATCACAAAATCCTTGAGGCCCGGCGCGAAGCGGCCTGCAGCGACATCAAAGTCAACCAGCTGCAGTTCCGCAACCGTACCCGCTCGCAGCTGATCTACAAAACCCGGGAACTGTAATGACGCTGGCGACCCGCACCGTCACCCTGCCGGGCGGCCTGCAGGCCACCCTGGTTCATCAGCCGCAGGCCGATCGCGCGGCGGCCCTGGTGCGGGTTGCCGCCGGCAGCCACCACGAACCGTCGCGCTTCCCCGGTCTGGCGCACCTGCTGGAACACCTGCTGTTTTACGGCGGTGAGCGCTACCGCAAAGATGAACGGCTGATGAGCTGGGTGCAGCGCCAGGCAGGGGATGTGAATGCCACCACCCTGGCCCGCCACAGCGCTTTCTTTTTCGAGGTCGCCGCCGAGGGCCTGGCTGACGGCGTCGCGCGCCTGCAGGAGATGCTGCAGGCGCCGCTGCTGCTCAGGGACGATATTCAACGCGAAGTCGCGGTTATCGACGCCGAAAACCGCCTGATCCAACAGCATGAGTTGTCGCGACGGGAAGCCGCCGTGCGTCACGCCGCCATCGCGCCCGCGGCGTTTCGCCGCTTTCAGGTCGGCGACGCCGTGTCGCTGGGGGAGGATTTCCTCGCGCTACAGGCGGCCTTACGCAACTTTCACCATAGCCACTACGTCGCCCGCCGGATGCAACTCTGGCTGCAGGGGCCGCAGTCGCTGGAGGTGCTTGGCGAACTGGCGGCACGTTTCGCCGCCGGGCTTGCCCCGGGCGAGGCTCCGCCGCCGGCGCCGCCGCTGACTCTGGGCGAGCCCCCTCAACTGCAGCTGGCCGTCTCCAGCCAGCCCGCGCTGTGGCGCTGCCCGCTGATCGCCTTAAGTGACAATGTCACGTTACTGCGCGAGTTTTTGCTGGATGAAGCCCCCGGTAGCCTGATGGCCGGCCTGCGCCAGCGCGGGATGGCCGAGGACGTGGCGCTGAACTGGCTGTATCAGGATCAGCACGTCGGCTGGCTGGCGCTGATTTTCGCCAGCGACCGGCCGGAACAGGTCGACCGGCAGATAACCCACTGGTTGCAGGCGCTACAGCAGACGACGCCTGAGCAGCAGCAACACTACTATCAGCTGTCCCGGCGCCGTTTTCAGGCGCTGTCGCCCCTCGATCAGCTGCGCCAGCGGGCATTCGGCTTTGCCCCCGGGGCGCCGCCCACCGGGTTCGCCGATTTTTGCGCCGCCCTGCTGGCCGCCCCCACGGTCAGCCTGGCCTGCCAGACGCAGCCCCCCGGAGCAACGGTAGCCACCCAGGGCTTTAGCCTGCCGCTCAGCCGCTGGTCGCCACGTCCGGTCTCTGACCCGGCGCTGGCATTCGCTTTTTATCCGCAGGCCGCTGGCGAGCTCGTGGCCGAAAGCCCGGCGGAAGCCGCGCCACTGCGTCACCTCCCGTCACCGGGAGAGCCGCCGACGCTCCTGCTGCGACCGCCCTTCTACTGCTCGCCCACGCCGGCCGGGGGGCTGGCGCGCGGGGAACAGCTGCGTCCATTACTTGCCGCCCTGCGCCATGCCGGGGGACACGGCGAGTGGCATCTGTTCGACGGTAGCTGGCAGCTGATCCTGCAGTTGCCTGCGTCCGGCCAACGGCCGGAGGCGATTCTGCAGGCCATCGTGCGGCATCTCGCGCTCCCGGTCGCCCCGCTGCCCCCACCGCCGGAGAGTATTGCGATCCGTCATCTCATGGCCCAGCTCCCCGAACGGCTGGGTACGTCAGCGCACCAGGAAGGTTGGCTGGCGGCCCTGATTGGCGGCAGCGCGGAAGATGCGCAGTGGGTAGCGCGTCAGCTGAGCCGGCTTACCGTCCCGGTTAATCCGCCGATGCCCGCTCCGGCCCCCTGCCGCGGCGGCGTCGAGCGGCTGGCTTATCCCCGGGGCGACACGGCGCTACTGGTCTTTCTTCCGCTGCCGGAAGGCGCTTCACTGGCGGCCCTGTGGGTGCTGGCGCAGTTCTGCGAGCCGCCGTTTTTCCAGCGCCTGCGGGTGGAGCAGCAGATAGGCTATGTGGTGAGCTGCCGCTATCAGCGCGTTGCCGATCGCGATGGGCTGCTGATGGCGCTCCAGTCCCCGGAACGCCGCCCCGGGGAGCTACTCCGCTGCTGTAAAACCTTTCTGCGCCA
>NZ_PJDK01000107.1:0-14211 GCF_002837615.1 Klebsiella sp. X1-16S-Nf21 | reverse complement strand
GCTGCTGGAATCGCGTCGCGGTCAGCCGCTGTTTCTGACGCTGCAGCGTTCGCACTGGTCGTTTACGCCAGGCACTCGCGCCCCCGTCTGGGGGATCAATGGCCGCTACATGGGGCCGACGATCCGCGTCTGGAGCGGGGACGACGTCAAGCTTATCTACAGCAACCGTCTGACTGAGAATGTCGCGATGACCATCCGCGGCCTGCAGGTGCCTGGCCCGCTGATCGGCGGCGCGGCGCGTATGATGTCGCCGAACGCCGACTGGGCGCCGGTGCTGCCTATCCGCCAGAGCGCTGCCACCTTGTGGTATCAGGCCAACACGCCGAACCGGATGGCGAAGCAGGTATACAACGGCCTGGCCGGCATGTGGCTGGTGGAAGATGAGGTCAGCAAGAACCTGCCAATCCCTAACCACTACGGCGTTGATGACTTCCCGGTGATCATTCAGGACAAGCGGCTGGATAACTTCGGCACGCCGGAATATAGCGAACCGGGGAGCGGCGGCTTCGTTGGCGATACGCTGCTGGTTAACGGCGTGCAGAGCCCCTATGTCGAAGTGTCGCGCGGCTGGGTGCGCCTGCGCCTGCTGAACGCCTCCAACTCCCGGCGCTATCAGCTGCAGATGAGCGATGGCCGACTGCTGCATGTGATTTCCGGCGACCAGGGGTTCCTGCCGGCGCCGGTCTCGCTCAAGCAGCTGTCGCTGGGGCCGGGGGAACGGCGTGAAATTCTGGTCGATATGACCAACGGCGATGAAGTGTCCATTACCTGCGGTGAAGCGGCGAGTATTGTCGACCGTATCCGCGGCTTTTTTGAACCGTCAAGCATCCTGGTCTCCACGCTGGTGTTGACCCTGCGGCCGACCGGGCTGCTGCCGCTGGTCACCGACAGTCTGCCGGTGCGTCTGCTGCCGACCGAACTGCTCTCCGGCACGCCGATCCGCAGCCGGGATATCACCCTTGGCGACGATCCGGGCATCAACGGCCAGCTGTGGGATCCGCAGCGTATCGATATCACGGCGCAACAGGGGACCTGGGAGCGCTGGACGGTGCGCGCCGACCGCCCGCAGTCGTTCCATATTGAAGGGGTGATGTTCCAGATCCGTAACGTCAACGGCTCGTCGCCCTTCCCGGAAGATCGCGGCTGGAAGGACACCGTGTGGGTCGACGGGCAGGTTGAACTGCTGGTCTACTATGCTCAGCCGTCGTGGCCGCACTTCCCGTTCCAGTATCTGAGCCAGACGCTGGAGCTTGCCGACCGCGGCTCGATCGGCCAGATGCTGGTGAATCCCGCGCCGTAATCTCTTCAACCCTGGCCGGAACACGGTCAGGGTTTGAGAAAATCCTCCTTCATTTCCACTATCATTCCGGCTTATAATCCACGCCCTTTTGGTTATTTTTTTATCATTTCCCCCGGAAGCAATATGAGCGCAATATCCCTGATCCAACCGGATCGTGACCTTTTTTCCTGGCCGCAATACTGGGCTGCCTGTTTTGGCCCTGCGCCCTTTTTACCGATGTCGCGTGAAGAGATGGACCAACTTGGCTGGGATAGCTGCGACATTATTCTGGTGACCGGCGACGCCTACGTCGACCACCCGAGCTTCGGGATGGCTATCTGCGGCCGCATGCTGGAAGCGCAGGGGTTCCGGGTGGGGATCATTTCCCAGCCGGACTGGAACAGCAAAGACGACTTTATGCGCCTGGGTAAGCCGAACCTGTTCTTCGGCGTGACCGCGGGTAATATGGACTCGATGATCAACCGCTACACCGCCGACCGTAAGCTGCGCCATGACGATGCTTACACCGCCGGCAACGTGGCGGGTAAACGCCCGGACCGCGCCACCCTGGTCTACACCCAGCGCTGTAAAGAGGCGTGGAAAGACGTGCCGGTGATCCTCGGCGGCATCGAGGCCAGCCTGCGCCGTACCGCGCATTATGATTACTGGTCCGATACCGTGCGCCGCTCGGTGCTGGTGGACTCCAAGGCCGATATGCTGATGTTCGGCAACGGCGAGCGTCCGCTGGTGGAAGTCGCGCATCGCCTGGCGATGGGCGAAACCATCGACCAGATCCGCGATGTGCGCAATACCGCCATCATGGTGAAAGAGGCGCTGCCGGGCTGGAGCGGCGTCGATTCCACCCGCCTGGATACGCCTGGCAAAATTGACCCGATCCCGCATCCGTACGGTGAGGATCTGCCGTGTGCCGATAACAAGCCGGTTGCGCCGAAAAAGCAGGAAGCCAAAAGCATCACCGTGCAGCCGCCGCGGCCCAAACCGTGGGAAAAGACCTATGTGTTGCTGCCTTCCTTCGAGAAGGTGAAAGGCGATAAGGTCCTGTACGCTCACGCTTCGCGTATTCTGCACCATGAAACCAACCCCGGCTGCGCCCGGGCGCTGATGCAAAAGCATGGCGAACGCTATATCTGGATCAACCCGCCGGCAATCCCGCTCTCGACTGAAGAGATGGACAGCGTCTTCGCGCTGCCTTACAAGCGTGTGCCGCATCCTGCTTACGGCGACGCGCGTATCCCGGCGTATGAGATGATCCGTTTCTCGATCAACATCATGCGCGGCTGCTTCGGCGGCTGTTCGTTCTGCTCAATCACCGAGCACGAAGGGCGCATTATCCAGAGCCGTTCAGAAGATTCGATCATTAATGAAATCGAAGCCATTCGCGACACGGTGCCCGGCTTTACCGGGGTGATCTCCGATCTCGGCGGACCAACGGCCAACATGTATATGCTGCGCTGCAAATCGCCACGCGCCGAGCAGACCTGCCGCCGTCTCTCCTGCGTCTACCCGGATATCTGCCCGCACATGGATACCAACCATGAGCCGACGATCAATCTTTACCGTCGCGCCCGTGAGCTGAAGGGCATTAAGAAGATCCTCATTGCCTCTGGCGTACGCTATGACATCGCCGTCGAAGATCCGCGCTATATCAAAGAGCTGGCGACCCACCACGTCGGCGGCTATCTGAAGATCGCCCCGGAGCATACCGAAGAGGGGCCGCTGTCGAAGATGATGAAGCCGGGGATGGGCAGCTACGACCGCTTTAAAGAATTGTTTGATACCTATTCGAAGCAGGCGGGTAAAGAACAGTATCTGATCCCGTACTTTATCTCCGCCCATCCGGGAACCCGTGATGAAGATATGGTGAACCTGGCGCTGTGGCTGAAGAAACATCGCTTCCGTCTCGACCAGGTGCAGAACTTCTATCCGTCGCCGCTGGCGAACTCGACCACTATGTATTACACCGGCAAGAACCCGCTGGGCAAGATTGGCTATAAGAGCGAAGAGGTGGTGGTGCCGAAGGGCGATAAACAGCGCCGTCTGCATAAAGCGCTGCTGCGCTATCACGATCCGGCAAACTGGCCGCTGATCCGTCAGGCGCTGGAGGCGATGGGTAAAAAGCACCTGATTGGCTCACGCCGCGACTGCCTGGTGCCTGCCCCGACGCTGGATGAGATGCGCGAAGCGCGTCGCCAGAACCGCCATACCCGTCCGGCGCTGACCAAGCACACGCCGATTGTACATCAGCGTTCTAACGGTGAAACGACGGCGAAAAAACCGGTCAAACGCGGTAAAGTCGCCGGGCGTTAAGCCTGATGTTGTGCCCGGTAGCGCTTTGCTGACCGGGCCAGTTAGAGAGCCGGATAGGCGTCAGCGCTATCCGGCTTTTTTATATGTTAGCCGCCAAACTGATCCGGATCGGGCCCTAAACGCTTGCCCTGGTCCAGCTTCGCGATTTCGCTGAGTTCGTCTTTGTCGAGACGGAAATCCCAGACGTTAAAGTTTTCCGCGATACGCGACGGCGTCACTGATTTCGGGATCACCACCAGACCGCTATCAAGATGCCAGCGGATGACGATTTGCGCCGGCGTTTTGCCGTACTTATCGGCGAGCTGGTGGATGACTTTCTGATCGAACACCCCTTTACCGCCCTGGGCCAGCGGGCTCCAGGATTCGGTCTGGATCTTGTGGGTGGCGTTCCAGGCATGCAGCTGACGCTGCTGCAGCAGCGGATGGAGCTCAATCTGGTTGATCACCGGTGCGACGCCGGTTTCATCAATCAGCTTCTGCAGATGCGGGACCTGGAAATTACACACGCCGATGCTTTTCGCCAGCCCCTGCTGCTGCAGCTCGATCAGCGCCTGCCAGGCTTCGACGTAATGGCCGATCGCCGGCACCGGCCAGTGGATTAAGTAGAGATCCACATAGTCGAGCTTCAGCTTGCTGAGGCTCTCTTTCAGCGCCTCGTGCGGCCGTTTTTGATCGTCGTTCCACAGCTTGGTGGTGATGAACAGCTCATCGCGATTGACGCCTGCGCTGTGCAGCGCGTTGCCGACGCCGGCCTCATTTTGGTACGCGGCGGCGGTGTCAAAAGAGCGATAACCGACTTCCAGCGCCTTATGAATGGCGGAGACGACTTCCTCGTTGCCAGCTTTCCACACGCCGAGACCCAGCTGCGGCATCAGGTTGCCGTCGTGTAGTTTTATAACGGTTGGATGTGTCATGCCTTCCTCCTGTTAATGAACTCGGCGAGGCAGAATCCGCCGAGGGGTAGCATTAAGTCTGGACGAAATAGCTAAAAACGGTAGTAAAAACACCTCTCCCCGACGTTTGTTTAACGTAAGGAGAGGTGAATCAGGCGGGGTTAAATTAGCGAGCAGCCTCGTAAATACGGCGGCTGACGTCCAGGGTGATATCCTGATGTTCGCCCAGTTTGGTCATGCCGTGCTCTTCCAGTTTTGCCAGCAGCGCCGGGATGGAGCTACCGTCGAGACCGTAATCGGAGAGGCGGGTCGGCACCCCCATCTGCTCGAAGAAACTACGGGTTGCGGCAATAGCGGCATCGATACGCTGTTCTTCGGAGCCCTCGGTGATATTCCATACGCGCTCGGCATACTGCAGCAGCTTCGCGCGCTTGGTATCGCGTTTCTCATTCCACAGCGCCGGCAGCACGATAGCCAGCGTCTGGGCGTGATCCAGACCATGCATCGCCGTCAGTTCGTGGCCGAGCATATGGGTCGCCCAGTCCTGCGGTACGCCAGCGCCGATAAGACCGTTCAGCGCCTGAGTCGCCGCCCACATAATATTAGCGCGCACGTCGTAGTTCTCTGGCTCCTGCAGCGCTTTCGGGCCATCTTCCACCAGCGTCAGCAGAATGCCTTCGGCGAAACGGTCCTGAATTTTGCCGTCAACCGGGTAGGTGACGTACTGTTCAACGGTATGGACGAAGGCGTCAACCACGCCGTTGGCGACTTGGCGCGGTGGCAGAGTGTAGGTGTAAACCGGGTCGAGGATCGCGAACTGTGGCTGGACGTGCGAAGACATAAACGCGCGTTTGTCGCCGGTGGTTTTCCGCGAAATCACCGCCCCTTTGTTTGATTCAGAACCGGTCGCTGGCAGAGTCAGAACCGAACCCATTGGAATGGCGCTGGCGATCTTACTGCCGTAAGTTTCCAGAATTTCCCATGGATCGATAGCGGCGTCGTAATGGGCCGCCGCGGCGATGAACTTGGTGCCATCCAGTACTGAACCGCCGCCGACCGCCAGCAGGAAGGTGACCTTCTCTTCACGGGCGAGCTTCACGGCGTTCATCAGAGTTTCGTAAGACGGGTTCGGCTCGATGCCGCCAAATTCAAGGACATCCAGGCCATTCAGGGCGGTGAGTACCTGATCCAGGACGCCCGTTTTTTTCACGCTGCCGCCGCCGTAGGTGATCAGTACGCGAGCCTCCGCCGGGATCTGTTCACGCAGCTTTTCAATCGCGCCTTTGCCAAACAGAATGCGGGTTGGGGTATGCAGGTCAAAATTATTCATTGCTAGTGTCCTCAAAAGAGTAAAACCGCCGACAGGGACGATACCGCTGCCAGATGACGGTTATTGTGGTCCTGGCGCCGTTGACCCTCAATGCACATTTCTGCCGATGTCTTGCCTATTTCTCCATGTGGCTGGAGAATTCTCGCCAGCCTGCGCACAATGTATGGGTGAAGAAACATCGGGAGAGGCGGTGGCAATGCAACACGCACAGATATGCCAGATATTGACAGAGAAGATTAACCAGCTGAAAGATAAGCACGAACTGTTAAGTTCGCTGCTGCCTGACGTCCGCCTGCTGTATGGGACGCAGCCGGGTACCCGGACGCCGGTGATGTATCAGCCGGGGATCGTTTTTCTCTTTTCCGGCCATAAAATTGGTTATATCAATGAGCGGACTTTTCGCTACGACACAAATGAATATCTGCTGCTGACCGTGCCGCTGCCCTTCGAATGCGAAACCTTTGCCACCCCGGAGGTGCCCCTCGCCGGGATGCGTCTGAACGTCGATATCCTGCAACTGCAGGAGCTGCTGATGGATATTGGCGAGGATCCGCTGTTTCAGCCCGCCGTCGCTTCCAGCGGAATAAATTCGGCAGTGCTTTCCGAAGATATTTTATGCGCTGCCGAACGGCTGCTCGACGTCATGGATCGTCCGCTGGACGCGCGCATTCTTGGCAAGCAGATTATCCGTGAAATCCTCTACTATGTGCTGACGGGCCCCTGCGGCGGCGCACTGCTGGCGTTGGTCAGCCGGCAGACCCATTTCAGTTTGATAAGCCGCGTGCTGAAACACATCGAGAGCCAGTACACCGAAAACCTGAGCGTCGATCGGCTGGCGGCAGAGGCGAATATGAGCGTCTCGGCGTTTCACCATAATTTTAAATCGGTGACCAGTACTTCACCGCTGCAGTATTTGAAAACCTACCGTTTGCACAAGGCGCGCATGCTGATGATCCATGACGGCATGAAGGCCAGCGCGGCGGCGATGCGGGTGGGGTATGAAAGTCCTTCGCAGTTCAGCCGCGAGTTTAAGCGCTACTTCGGTATGACGCCCGGGGAAGATGCCGCACGAATTCGCACGATGCAGGGCATGTAATATCGGGAAGGGCAAGCCGGGCGGGCGCAGGCCCCCCGGCAGGTGGCCGTCAGGCGCTGCAGTATTTCTTTTTGATCACCACGAACAGCGTGCCGAGCAGGCCCGCCAGCAGCAGAGCAATCGGCAGGATCATCAGGCAGGTCATGACCTGATCTTCATGGCGCTTCACAAACGGGATCATGCTCAGCGCATAGCCGAGACCCGTGACCACACCAACCCACAGCAGGGCGCTCAGCCAGTTGAAGAACTGAAAGCGGCGGTTCGGCAGGCCGGAAATCCCCGCCATGGTTGGCAGCAGGGTGCGGACAAATGCCAGAAAGCGGCCCGCGAGCAGCGCCAGCAGGCCGTGGCGATCAAACATACAGGTGGCGCGCTGATGGTACTTATGCGGCAGATGCGCCAGCCAGCCTTTCACCGTTTGCGTATTGCCCAGCCAGCGCCCTTGCACATAGCTCAACCAGCAGCCGAGGCTGGCGGCGGCGGTCAGAATGGCGATAGTGGGCACAAAGTCCATGACGCCTTTAGCAATCAGCGCGCCGGCGAGCAGCAGCAGGCTGTCCCCCGGTAAAAAGGACGCGGGCAGCAGCCCGTTTTCCAGAAACAGGGTGGCGAACATAACCAGATATACAACGCCCACAACGTGAGGGTTCGCCAATGCGGCAAAATCATGTTGCCACAACGCGGCGACAATCTCTTGAATGACAACCATGGACTTTCCTAAGTGGTACCGTATTGTTGACTAGTGTACTCCTGAAGAGACCCGAGCACCTTGATCCCGGGCGCAACAAAAGCGGCCGCTTTGCTAAAAAGCGTCCGCTATTGTTGCCACTGACTGTCACTTTACACGATACGCGCGAAGCCCGCTGCTAAATCCGCCTGCAGATCGTCAACATTTTCGAGACCAATGTGCAAACGGATCAACGTGCCGCTGAAGTCGACTTCCGCATCCGGTCGGATGTGAGCGATTTGCTCCGGCTGATTGGCCAGAATCAGCGATTCAAAGCCGCCCCACGAGTAGGCCATGCTGAACAGGCTGAAATTGTCGAGGTACTCGGCCAGTTCGGCATCATTGAGGCGCTTGTTGAGTACAAACGAGAACAGCCCGCTGCTGCCGGTAAAATCGCGCTTCCAGAACTCATGGCCTTTACTGCCGGGCAGGGCGGGGTGGTTGACCCGCGCCACCTGCGGATGCTGCGCCAGCCACTCGGCGATGCGCAGGCTGCTTTCATGGTGCTGACGCAGGCGCACGCCCAGGGTGCGCAGGCCGCGGCTGGTCATATAGGCGGTATCGGCGTCCAGCATTTGCCCCATCAGATAGGCATTCTCACGCAGCTGCGGCCAGCAGCGCGCGTTCGCCACCGCAGTGCCGACCATGGCGTCGGAATGGCCGATCAGATATTTGGTGCCTGCCTGAATGGAAATATCGATGCCAAAATCCAGCGCTTTGAACAGGATCCCCGCCGCCCAGGTGTTATCGATCATGATAATCGCTTCCGGCGCGACCTGACGCACGGCGGCGACAATCGCTGGCACATCATGCACTTCCATGGTGATGGAGCCAGGCGATTCAAGGAACACCACGCGGGTCTCCGGCCGAATAAGTTGGGCAATATCGGCGCCAATGAGGGGATCGAACCAGCTGGTGGCGACGCCGAGTTTAGCGAGAATTTTGGTACAAAAATCCTGGCTTGGCTCATAGGCGGTATTGGTCATCAGCACATGGTCGCCCTGTTCGACGAACGCCAGGATGGTGTTGGCCACCGCGGCCGCGCCACAGGGGAAGAGGGCGCAGCCGGCGCCGCCTTCCAGCTCGCACATCGCTTCCTGCAGCGAGAAGTGGGTCAGGGTGCCGCGACGCCCGTAGAACAGCTCGCCGTTGGCCCGATTGCGGGTGGCGTGTTTTTTGGCTTCCACGGTATCGAAAACCAGCGATGACGCGCGCTGGATCACGCTGTTCACTGAGCCCTGGGTATATTTTTTGCTCCGTCCGGCGTTGACCAGCGCGGTATCAAGATGTTTATCAGCCATGTTGATGAACCTGTTTTTATACGTCTGGACGTCTAAACTAGCATGAATCTTCTTTTCTGTACCAGTGCGGCGCCGATACAGGCGAAAATTTTACCAGGCCCGCAGTAAGCCGCTTTTTTACTGCGTGAGCGCAAGGAAAATAAACGTGATTTGCTGCACAGTGTAAATACTAATGAGAACCACTATCAATTCGATGTCGTTTTGATATTATTGTGGGCAGATTTTGTGATTATCGTCGTGGAGATAGAGCGTGGGTAATAATTTGATGCAGGCGGATCTCTCCGTTTGGGGTATGTATCATCATGCCGATATTGTCGTTAAGGTGGTGATGATTGGCCTGATTCTGGCGTCGGTCGTCACCTGGGCCATCTTTTTCGGCAAAGGGGCGGAAATCCTCGCCAGCAAGCGTCGCCTCAAACGTGAACAGCAGCAGCTGGCGGAAGCCCGCTCTCTCGATCAGGCCAGCGATATCGCCAGCGCCTTTGAGGCGAAGAGCCTGACCACCCAGCTTATCAATGAAGCGCAGAACGAACTCGAACTCTCTGCCGGTGCGGAAGACAATGAAGGCATCAAGGAACGCACCGGTTTCCGCCTTGAGCGCCGCGTCGCGGCGGTCGGTCGCCATATGGGGCGCGGCAATGGTTATCTGGCCACCATCGGCGCCATTTCGCCGTTCGTGGGTCTGTTCGGGACCGTCTGGGGCATCATGAACAGCTTTATCGGTATCGCCCAGACGCAGACTACCAACCTTGCGGTGGTAGCGCCGGGCATCGCGGAAGCGCTGCTGGCGACGGCCATCGGCCTGTTCGCCGCCATCCCGGCGGTGGTCATCTATAACATCTTTGCCCGCATGATTGGCAGCTACAAGGCCTCGCTCGGCGACGTCGCCGCTCAGGTGCTGCTGCTGCAAAGTCGCGACCTGGACCTCAGCGCCAGCGGTGTGAAGCCGGTGCGTAGCGCGCAGAAATTACGGGTAGGTTGATCGGCTATGGCGATGCGTCTTAATGAAAATCTGGACGATAACGGCGAAATGCATGAGATCAACGTGACGCCGTTTATCGACGTCATGCTGGTTCTGCTGATTATCTTTATGGTGGCTGCGCCGCTGGCGACGGTTGACGTGAAGGTGAATCTGCCGGCCTCCTCCAGCCAGCCGCAACCGCGACCGGAAAAACCCATTTATCTGTCGGTGAAGGCGGATAAGAGCATGTTCCTCGGCAACGACCCGATTACCGAAGCGAATATGATTAACGCCCTGGATAGCCTGACCGCCGGCAAAAAAGATACCACTGTCTTCTTCCGCGCGGATAAAACCGTCGATTACGAGACGATGATGAAAGTGATGGATACCCTGCATCAGGCGGGCTATCTCAAGATCGGGCTGGTGGGCGAAGAGACCGTCAAAGCCAAATAACCCGATTCTGTTCCTGAAAAGGCTGGCCGCGCGCCGGCCTTTTTTATGGCCGTCTGCCGGCGATGTGTTGGCCTGGCGTTGCCATCACGTTATCTGTCTGAGATATAATGTCGCTTCTTTTTGTTAACTAACAGGATTATATGGAACGCTTTCTGGAAAACGCTATGTACACTTCGCGCTGGCTGCTGGCACCGGTTTATTTTGGCCTTTCGCTGGGACTGGTCGCGCTGACCATCAAATTTTTTCAGGAGATCGTCCACGTTCTGCCGCATATCTTCAGCGTCAGCGAGTCGGAATTGATCCTGACGCTGCTGTCGCTGGTGGACATGACCCTGGTGGGTGGCCTGCTGGTGATGGTGATGTTCTCGGGCTATGAGAATTTCGTGTCGCAGCTGGATATCAATGAAGGGAAAGAGAAGCTGAGCTGGCTCGGTAAAATGGACGCCACCTCTCTGAAGAATAAAGTCGCGGCGTCAATTGTGGCGATCTCCTCTATCCACCTGCTGCGGGTGTTTATGGATGCGAAAAACGTGCCGGACAACAAGCTGATGTGGTACGTGATTATCCACCTGACCTTCGTCCTTTCGGCCTTTGTGATGGGCTATCTCGATCGTCTGAACAAAGTGAAACACTGATCTCTTCTCTCCCGGCGGTGTTAGCCGCTGGGCTTTTTTCTCCCCCGTTTCTGCTTCTCTGCGCTGGCGTATGTCCGGGCTTCTGCTTTGCTTAAAGGGCGCTTAACAACGGAGGCAAGGTGATGACGCGATTAACGGCCAAAGATTTCCCGCAGCAGTTGCTCGAGTATTATGACTACTATGCCCACGGCAAAATCAGCAAACGCGAGTTTCTCCAGCTGGCGGGGAAATATACTGTCGGCGGGATGACCGCGCTGGCGCTGTTTAATCTGCTGAAGCCCGACTATGCCCTGGCAGAGCAGGTACTGTTCACCGATCCGGATATCCGTCCGGAGTATATTCATTATCCCTCTCCTGACGGCCACGGCGAAGTGCGGGCTTACCTGGTGACGCCGACGAAAATAGCCGACAAAGCGCCCGCCGTTGTGGTGGTACATGAGAACCGAGGCCTCAATCCCTACATTGAAGATGTAGCCCGGCGGGTCGCGAAAGCGGGATATATCGCGCTGGCGCCTGATGGCCTGAGCGCCGTCGGCGGCTATCCGGGGAATGATGATGAAGGCCGCGCGCTCCAGCAGAAAGTCGATCCCGTGAAGTTGATGAATGATTTTTTTGCGGCGGTCGCGTTTATGGCGAAGCATCCACAGGCGACGGGGAAGGTCGGTATCACCGGGTTTTGTTACGGCGGCGGCGTCAGCAACGCGGCGGCGGTGGCGATCCCGGAGCTAGCCTGCGCGGTGCCGTTTTACGGCCGCCAGCCGCCGCTGAAGGAGGTCGATAAAATTAAAGCGCCGCTGCTGCTGCACTATGCCGGCCTCGATAGCGGCATTAATGAAGGCTGGCCCGCCTATGAACAGGCGTTGAAGGAACACCATAAAGTCTACGAGGCCTATCTCTATCAGGGCGTGAATCACGGCTTTCATAATGATTCCACGCCGCGCTACGATCGGGCTGCGGCTGATCTGGCCTGGCAACGCACGCTGGCATGGTTTGAGAAGTATTTACGCTAGCGCAAACGACATAAATAGCGCTAACGCTCGCTCAAAAAAACGCTATATAATTTATTATACAGCGATTGGGAGGGCGCGATGGAAAATCATTTTGGCAAAGGCTTAATGGCGGGGCTACAGGCATCCTATGCTGACACCGCCGCGCATGCGGCGAATTTTTGCGCCGACTATAAACGCGGGTTTGTGCTCGGCTACTCGCACCGCATGTTTGAAAAAACCGGCGACCGTCAGCTCAGCGCGTGGGAGGCGGGGATCCTGACCCGTCGCTATGGCCTTGACAGAGATATGGTGATGGATTTCTTCAAAGAAGGTGGGTCGGGTATGGCGATGCGCTATTTTCTGGCGGGCTATCGGCTGGAAAGCTAAACAGGACGGCTTCGCAGGCGGAGCCGTCCTGTGGTGGGAACCCTTTCCCGTCAGCGGGAAAGTGTGAAGACCTTACGCCTGGCGCTTATCTTCCGTTTGGGTGTCAAAGTCGCGGGCGTCGTGGCGCTCATGTAACTGCTCATTGAGCGGGCCGTTGGTGCGGTTGACGATGCGTCCGCGCTTGACGGCCGGGCGGTTGCCCACATCCTGCGCCCAGCGCAGCACGTTTTTATAGCTCCCGGCGTCGAGGAACTCCGCCGCGTTATAGACATTGCCCAGCACTACGTTGCCATACCACGGCCAGACAGCCATATCGGCGATGGTGTACTCCTCGCCGGCCACATAGCGACCGCGGGCGAGCTGTTTGTCCAGCACGTCGAGCTGGCGTTTGGCTTCCATCGTAAAGCGGTCGATCGCGTACTCGATCTTCACCGGCGCATAGTTATAGAAGTGGCCGAAGCCGCCGCCGAGGAATGGCGCCGCGCCCTGCAGCCAGAACAGCCAGTTGAGGGTTTCGGTGCGGCCGGCAGGATCTTTTGGCAGGAAGAAGCCAAATTTTTCCGCCAGATAGAGAAGAATGTTGCCGGACTCAAATACCCGGGTCGGCGGCGTGGTGGAGTGGTCGCTGAGGGCCGGGATCTTCGAGTTCGGGTTGATATCGACAAAGCCGCTGGAAAACTGATCCCCTTCGCCAATGCGTATTAGCCAGGCGTCGTACTCCGCGCCGCTGACGCCCAGCGCCAGCAGCTCCTCCAGCATGATGGTCACCTTCTGGCCGTTGGGCGTGCCCAGTGAGTATAGCTGGAGCGGATGGGTACCGACCGGCAGGACGCGTTCATGGGTCGCGCCGGAAACGGGACGGTTGATATTGGCGAACGCGCCGCCGCTGTTTTGCTTCCATTCCCACACTTTGGGTGGCTGGTAGTTTTGCTCTGACATGCTGGTTTGCCTTTTTCGTGGATGTACAAAAAGTGTAGCAGGTGACCTCAGGCCATAATCCGCGCAGCCCACACGCTGACATCATCACCGCTGCCCAGATCCGGCTGCACCAGGCCATTGACCATAAAGGTCGGCGAGACGTGAATGCCGTTCTGACGGGCGTATTTACTGTGCCACTTGATCACGTCCTGCAGCTCCGGGCGGGCAAAGGCGGCCCCCAGCAGCACGTGACTGTAACGTTCAATGCGTTCAATGATTTGCTGCGGCGTGGCGTTCATATTCGGCCCGCTGCAGTGATCGGTAAACTCAAACTCTTCCCGATGGTCGGCCACGGCCTGCATCACTTTATGCGCCTGCTCTCTGCCGTGCGGCAGGGTAGACGCGGCGAGGATGCAGCGGACAATCACCCCGGAGAACAGATGCCACGGCTGCGACTGCAGGCGTATCTTGATGGTGACGTTATCGGCGCCGACCTCATCAAGCAGGTCGTCGAGCTTATTAAACGCGCGGACAGAGTAGGGGCAGGTGGGCTCAAGGAACACCTCAAACGTCCGCGGGCCGTGTCCCCAGACCAGCGGTTGGGCATTCAGATGCGAGGGTGTGCTCATTGTCGACTCCTGATGTTGCGTTGTTTTTTTGTTATATCACCGATAACGATATCACTTTTGTTTCCGGCTGCAGGGTTATTTTCCTTAACGGCACGATTAGCGAAACGAATGAGTGGTATCATCGTTACACCTCTGTCTGGTAAGTGCCTGCGGCAGGATAAGAAGAGGGAGTTTTGTTTCGCCAACTGCCCGGGCTGCATTAATTTGAGGTCAGGCTAAATGAGCAAAGGATCGACAAGCAGTGACGCCCCGTTTGGGACATTGTTAGGCTACGCGCCCGGCGGC
>NZ_PJDK01000106.1:0-14617 GCF_002837615.1 Klebsiella sp. X1-16S-Nf21 | reverse complement strand
AGGCGCTGCAACACCTGAATGAACAGACCGAAATAACGCTGACCGTTGAGCGAGAAGGTCAACGACACGATATCGCTTTCGCGCTGGGGGATGAATAATTGCCAACCATAAAACGACTGCGGAAAATGCTGACTGTGCTGCTGATATTAACGCCGCTGCTATTTCGTCCGGCCATCGCAGAAGAATTTTCCGCCAGCTTTAAAGGCACCGATATCCAGGAATTTATCAATACCGTCAGCAAAAACCTGAATAAAACGGTGATTATCGATCCCAGCGTGCGCGGCACCATTACCGTACGCAGTTACGATATGCTCAATGAAGAGCAATATTATCAATTCTTCCTTAGCGTGCTGGATGTGTATGGCTTCGCCGTGATCAATATGAATAACGGCGTACTGAAGGTGGTGCGGGCTAAAGATGCGAAAACCTCGGCCGTCCCGGTCGCCAGCGAGGCAGCACCGGGCGAAGGCGATGAAGTGGTCACCCGGGTGGTGCCCCTGACCAACGTCGCCGCCCGCGATCTCGCCCCGCTGCTTCGCCAGCTGAACGATAACGCCGGCGCCGGCAGCGTGGTCCATTATGAGCCCTCCAACGTATTGCTGATGACCGGCCGCGCAGCGGTCATCAAACGCCTGCTGACCATTGTCGAGCGCGTCGACAACGCCGGGGATCGCAGCGTGGTGACCGTTCCCCTCTCCTGGGCCTCCGCCGCGGAGGTGGTCAAACTGGTTACCGAGCTCAATAAAGACAGCAGCAAGTCGGCGCTGCCGGGCTCGATGGTGGCGAACGTGGTGGCCGATGAGCGCACCAACGCGGTACTGGTCAGCGGCGAGCCGAACTCGCGCCAGCGCATTATCGCCATGATCAAACAGCTCGACCGCCAGCAGGCGGTGCAGGGCAACACCAAAGTGATCTACCTGAAGTACGCCAAAGCCGCCGATCTGGTGGAGGTCCTCACCGGGATCAGCAGCTCACTGCAGAACGATAAGCAAAGCGCCAAACCGGTGGCCGCGATCGACAAAAATATCATTATCAAAGCCCACGGCCAGACCAACGCCCTGATCGTCACCGCGGCGCCGGACGTGATGAACGATCTTGAGCGAGTGATCGCCCAGCTCGATATCCGCCGCCCGCAGGTGCTGGTGGAGGCGATTATCGCCGAAGTGCAGGATGCCGACGGCCTCAACCTCGGTATCCAGTGGGCCAATAAAAATGCCGGCATGACCCAGTTCACCAACAGCGGGCTGCCGATCTCCACGGTTATCGCTGGCGCCAACCAATACAACAAAGACGGTACCGTCAGCAGCTCGCTGGCCAGCGCTCTGGGCTCGTTTAACGGTATCGCCGCCGGCTTCTATCAGGGGAACTGGGCGATGCTGCTCACCGCCCTCTCCAGCAGTACCAAGAACGATATTCTGGCCACCCCCAGCATCGTCACCCTCGACAACATGCAAGCCACCTTTAACGTCGGCCAGGAAGTTCCGGTATTAACCGGCTCGCAAACCACTTCCGGCGACAACATCTTTAATACCGTCGAGCGCAAAACCGTCGGCATTAAGCTGAAGGTGAAACCGCAGATTAACGAAGGCGATGCCGTGCTGCTGGAGATTGAGCAGGAGGTATCGAGCGTCGCCGACTCGGCCTCCAGCACCAGTAGCGATCTCGGCGCGACCTTCAATACCCGGACGGTGAATAACGCCGTGCTGGTCGGCAGCGGTGAAACGGTGGTGGTTGGCGGGCTGCTGGATAAAAGCGTCACCGATACCGCCGACAAAGTGCCGCTGCTCGGCGACATCCCGGTGATCGGCGCCCTGTTCCGCTCCGAGAGCAAGAAAGTGTCGAAACGCAACCTGATGCTGTTTATCCGTCCGACCATCATTCGCGATCGTGATGAGTACCGTCAGGCCTCTTCCGGCCAGTACACCGCATTCGACAATGCGCAAACCAAACAGCGGGGCAAAGACAGCAGCGAAGCGACACTCAGTAATGACCTGCTGCACATCTATCCAAAGCAGGAGACCCAGGCCTTCCGCCAGGTCAGCGCCGCCATTGACGCCTTTAACCTCGGAGGCCGCCCATGACGCCAGCCGCCGAACGCCGTCCGCTGCTGCCCTTTGCCTGGGCTCGCGCGCATCATCTTGTGCTGCTCAGCGACGGCGAACGCTGCGAAGCGCTGTGCCGCTCCGATACCGCCGCCCGGGCGCTGCTGGAAGCGCGTCGCCTGGCGGACGGACCGATGAGCGTCAGCCGTCTGGCGCCGGACGCGTTCGAGAAAGTGCTGGTGCTCAGCTATCAGCGCGACTCGGCGGAAGCGCACCGCATGATGGCCGATATCGGCAATGAGCTCGACCTCTATACCCTCGCCGAAGAGCTACCGGACAGCGACGATCTGCTCGACAGCGAGGACGACGCGCCGATCATCCGCCTGATCAACGCCATGCTCACCGAGGCCATCAAAGAGAAAGCCTCGGATATTCATATCGAAACCTATGAGCGCCATCTGCAGATCCGCTTTCGCGTCGACGGCGTGCTGCGCGAAATTCTGCGCCCGCAGCGGCGGCTGGCCGCGCTGTTAATTTCGCGTATCAAGGTGATGGCCAGCCTGGATATCGCTGAAAAACGGATCCCTCAGGATGGGCGGATGGCGCTGCGCATCGGCGGGCGGGCGATCGACGTGCGCGTCTCCACCCTGCCCTCCAGCCACGGCGAACGCGTCGTCCTGCGCCTGCTGGACAAAAACAGCGTCAACCTGGATCTGCTGACGCTGGGCATGCCCCCCGCTCTGCTCGATCGGGTCGACGCGCTGATCGCCCGGCCACACGGCATTATTCTGGTCACCGGGCCGACCGGGTCGGGGAAAAGCACTACCCTGTATGCCGCCCTCAGCCGCCTCGACGCCCACGAACGCAATATCATGACCATTGAAGATCCGGTGGAGTATGAGCTGGAGGGAATCGGCCAGACTCAGGTCAACGCCAAAGTCGATATGACTTTCGCCCGCGGCCTGCGCGCCATACTGCGCCAGGATCCGGATGTGGTACTGGTGGGGGAAATCCGCGATGGCGAAACCGCCCAGATCGCCGTCCAGGCCTCGCTGACCGGACACCTGGTGCTGTCGACCCTGCACACCAACAGCGCGCTGGGCGCCATTTCCCGTCTGCAGGATATGGGCGTGGAGCCTTTTTTACTCTCCACGTCGCTGCTGGCGGTGATGTCGCAGCGGCTGGTGCGCCAACTGTGCCCGCACTGCCGTCAGCCCACGCAGGCGGATGCCGACACCGCCCGGCAGATGGCGGTCCCGGTCGGCGCGCGGCTGTGGCAGCCCAAAGGCTGTCCGGAGTGTAATTTCATCGGCTATCGCGGACGCACCGGTATTCATGAACTGCTGCTGGTTGACGACCGCGTCCGCGCCGCCATCCACCGCGGCGAGAATGAGATCACCCTGATCCAGCAGCTGGGGCCAGCCTGGCAAACCCTGCGTCATGCCGGACGCGACAAAGCGCTGGCGGGGATCACCAGCTGGGAAGAGGTGATGCGGGTCACCGAACAGCAAACGACGGAAAGCGTCTGAGATGGCCCTGTTTCGCTATCAGGCACTGGACCCGCAGGGCAAAACCCGCCGCGGCGTTCAGCAGGCCGACTCCGCCCGCCACGCCCGCCAGCTGCTGCGGGACAACGGCTGGCTGGCGCTGGAAGTGACCGCCGCCGACCCGGCGCGCCGGCTGTGGCGCGGCGGATCCCTCACCAGGCGCACCAGCGCCGGTGATTTAGCCCTGCTCACCCGCCAGCTGGCCACCCTGGTCGCCGCCGGGATCCCGCTGGAAAAGGCGCTCGATGCCGTCGCCCAGCAGTGCGAAAAGGCGCCGCTAAGAACGTTAATGGCCGGGGTGCGCAGCAAAGTACTCGAAGGCCATTCGCTGGCGGAGGCGATGCGCGGCTATCCCGCCTGCTTCGATGGACTGTTCTGCGCCATGGTGGCGGCTGGCGAAACCTCCGGCCATCTCGACGGCGTGCTGAACCGGCTGGCGGACTATACCGAGCAGCGCCAGCAGCTTCGCGCCCGCCTGCTGCAGGCGATGATCTATCCCATCGTGCTGACGCTGGTCGCCATCAGCGTGATCGCCATTCTGCTCTCCACTGTGGTCCCAAAAGTCGTTGAGCAGTTTGTTCATCTGAAACAGGCCCTGCCGTTCTCCACCCGGCTGCTGATGAGCCTGAGCGATATCGTGCGCAGCGCGGGGCCCTGGCTGGTGCTGCTGTCGCTACTGGCGCTGCTGACGCTGCGTTATCTGCTGCGCCAGCCCGCCCGGCGGCTCGCCTGGGACCGGATGCTGCTGCGCCTGCCGGTCATCGGCCGCGTGGCCCGCAGCGTGAACAGCGCGCGCTACGCCCGCACCTTAAGCATTCTCAATGCCAGCGCGGTGCCGCTGCTGCTGTCGATGCGCATCAGCGCCGGCGTCCTCAGCAACGCCTGGGCGCGCAGCCAGCTGGCGGCGGCCAGCGAATCGGTACGCGAAGGCGTCAGTCTGCATCGGGCGCTGGAATCCACCGCCCTGTTCCCGCCGATGATGCGCTACATGATCGCCAGCGGCGAGCAGAGCGGCGAGTTGACCGCGATGCTGGAGCGCGCGGCGGAGAACCAGGACCGGGAGCTGAGCGCGCAGATCCAGATGGCCCTCAGTCTGTTTGAACCCCTGCTGGTGGTCACCATGGCCGGCATGGTGCTGTTTATCGTGCTGGCTATCCTGCAGCCGATCCTGCAACTGAACACCCTTATGAGTATGTAACTGTATTAATGGAGAAAACTATGCAACGGCAACGCGGTTTCACGTTACTGGAAATTATGGTGGTGATCGTCATTCTCGGCATTCTCGCCAGCCTGGTGGTGCCCAACCTGATGGGCAACAAGGAGAAAGCGGACCGCCAGAAAGTCGTCAGCGATCTGGTGGCGCTCGAGGGGGCGCTGGATATGTATAAACTGGACAACAGCCGCTACCCCAACACCGAGCAGGGACTGCAGGCGCTGGTGACCGCCCCGGCCGCCGAGCCGCACGCCCGCAACTACCCGGAAGGCGGCTATATCCGCCGCCTGCCGCAGGACCCGTGGGGAAATGAGTATCAGCTGTTAAGCCCGGGTCAGCATGGCGCCATCGACGTCTTCAGCGTCGGCCCGGACGGGATGCCCGACACCAATGACGACATCGGCAACTGGACCCTCGGGAAGAAATAGTGTCTCAGCGCGGTTTCACGCTCCTTGAGATGATGCTGGTCCTGCTGCTGATTGGCGTCAGCGCCAGCATGGTGCTGCTGGCGTTTCCCTCCGCCCGCACCCAGGAGGCTACGCAGATCCTGGCGCGCTTTCAGGCGCAGCTGGATTTTGTCCGCGAGCGCGGGCAGCAAACCGGTCAGCTCTTCGGGATCGTCATCCACCCTGACCGCTGGCAGTTTATGCGCCTGCAGCCTGCCGACGAAGACGCTCCGGCGGCGGCTGATGACCGCTGGGGCAACGCGCAGTGGCTGCCACTGCAGGCCGGACGCGTCACCACGGCGGAAACCCTCCCCCGGACCAGGCTGACGCTGCGCTTTCCCGACGGCCAGGCGTGGACGCCAGGCGAGCAGCCCGACGTGCTGATCTTCCCTGGCGGCGAAGTCACACCGTTTCAGCTGCGGATTGACGCCGCGACGGGCATCACCATCGACGCCCAGGGTGACAGCCAGCCGCTGGCGGCGCGGGAGCAGCCATGAAACGCCAGGCCGGGATGACGCTTATCGAAGTGATGGTCGCGCTGGTGATTTTCGCCCTCGCCGGTCTGGCGGTGATGCAGTCCACCCTGCAGCAGACCCGCCAGCTTGGGCGTATGGAAGAGAAAATCCTCGCCAGCTGGCTGGCGGATAATCAGCTGGTGCAGCTGCGGCTGGAGAAACGCTGGCCCGCCCTCAGCTGGTCCGAAACCACCGTGGAAGCCGCCGGAACGCGCTGGTTTGTCCGCTGGCAAGGGGTGGAAACCGCGCTGCCGCAGCTGCGGGCGCTGGACGTGGAGGTCCGGCGGCAAAAAAGCGATCCCGCGCCGCTGGCGACCCTGCGCACCTGGGTGACGCCGCCATGATAACCAGGATGCGCGGTTTCACCCTGATTGAAACGCTGCTGGCGCTGGCTATCCTCGCCCTCCTTAGCGCCGCCGCCGTGATGGTACTGCAGAACGTCATCCGCGCCGATGGCCTGACCCGCGAGAAGAGCCAGCAGATCGCCGCCCTCCAGCGCGCCTTTCGCCAGATCGCCGACGATGTCACGCACATCATTCCCCGTCGCGCCAGAAACAGCGACACGCTTTTCTTCGCCGGACGTTTCCAGTTGCAGAGCGACGACTGGGGGCTGGCCTTCAGCCGCAGCGGCTGGCCGAACCCACTGGGGATCCTCCCACGTTCGGAGATCCAGAACGTCAGCTACCGTCTGCGCCAGCAACAGCTTGAGCGACTGAGCTTCGATCAGCAGGATCCGCTGACCGGCAGCCAGCCGACGGTTCGGGTGGTATTGCGCGAGGTGACGGCGTTTCGTCTGCGCTTCTACGCCGACGGACGCTGGCAGGAGACCTGGGATCGCTCGCAGACGCTGCCGCAGGGGCTGGAGATCACCCTGACGCTGGCGAACAGCGGGGAGATCACCCGCCTGTTTTTACTCACCCCGGGAGGCAGCCAGTGAAAAATCGGCAACGCGGCGTCGCGCTCCTGATGGTGCTGTTCATCCTCGCCCTGATGATGATCCTCGCCAGCGCCATGACCGAACGCACCGCGGTCATGTATCAGCATACCGCCGTGACCCTCGATAATCTGCAGGCCAGATGGTACGCCCTGGCGGCGGAAAACATGGCCGCCGCGCTGCTGCAACGCGACGCGCTGGACTCGCCCAGTCAAACGAACCTGGCGCAAAGCTGGGCGCAGGAGGGGCGCCGCTTTACCCTCGACGATGGTGAAATCCGCGCCACGATCCGCGACGGGCGCGCCTGCTTTAACCTCAATGCCATCAACCATCGCGCGGATGAGACCAGCGGCGGAACGCCCTACCCGACCGACGTCTTCGTCCGGCTGTTGGCGCTGCTCGGCGAATCGCCGCTGCGCGCCAGCCAGATCGCCGCCGCCCTTGGCGACTGGACGGACAGCGACGGCCAGCCGCGGCTGAACGGAGCAGAGGATGAGGTCTACATGGCGCAAACCCCGGGCTATCTCGCCGCCAACCAGCCGATGCAGGATGTCAGCGAGCTGCGCCTGCTGGCGGGTATGGACGCCGCCCTCTATCAGCGCTTGCTCCCCTTCGTCTGCGTCCAGCCGGATGACGCGCTGCAGGTCAATGTCAACACCCTGCGGCCCTCCCAGGCCGCTCTGCTGGTGGCCCTCTTTCCCGGCGAGCTGACGCTGCAGGAGGCGCAACAACTGCTGCACAACCGCCCGCGAACCGGATGGAGCAGCGTCGCTGCGTTTCTCGCGCAGCCGACGCTGCAGAAAACCGATACCACGCTTGCCCGCCCCTGGCTGACGGTGCACAGCACGCGCTTTATCGCCGCCTTTAGCGTGGTGACCGGCAATCTTCGCTTTCAGCTGCACAGCGTCCTGCAACAGGAGGGGCGCACGTTTACCGTCGTCCAGCGGCGATATGGACTTTCTATGGTGGTCGATGAATAAGTTTAACGCTTCTCCCCAGGCCATGCTGATCGTGCGCTTCGCCCCCGGGCTGGCGCCGCTGCACTGGCAACTCTTCGCCCCCGGCGAGCCACACCACGAGGCCAGCGGCCGGTGGCCGGCCGACGACGCCAGCCCTTTCCCGGCGCTGGCGGCGCACTACCCCGCCTGGGTGCTGATCCCGGCCAGCGACTGCGCGTTTCACTCACTCACCCTGCCGGCGGGCTTGCGTAAACCGCCGCTGCAGGTCGCCCCATTCCTGCTGGAAGAGCAGCTGGCCGACGATGTCGAAGCCACCCATTTTGCCTTGCTCCACCGCCAGCAGGCGCAGTGCGAGATCGTCGCCGTACAGCGGCAGAAAATGCGCGACTGGCTGGCCCGCTGCGAGTCGCTCTCCCTTCGGCCCCTGGCGTTGACGCCCGACGTGCTGGCCCTGCCCTGGCATCCGCCAGCGTGGAGCGCGGTGCAGGTGGACGAGCAGTGGCTGATCCGCCACCAGCCGTGGGGCGGCATGGCGGCGGAAAACGTCTGGCTGACGGAGCTGCTGCAGAGCGAGGCGGAAGAACCAGTCATCGACAGCTATTCACCGCCGCCCGCGGCGCCGGGCGTCTGGCGGGCGCAACCTGCGCAGACATTGCTGACCCTTGCCGCACGCTATCCGGCAACGCAGCAGCTCAGTCTGCTGCAGGGGGAGTTTGCCGTCCGTCGGCGGCAGCCTGCACAGACGACCTGGCGTTCGGCGCAATATGCCGCACTGGCTCTGGCGTTACTGGTGGGGACAAACAGCGTGCTGGACCATCTCGATCTGGCGCGTCAGGCCGAGGCGGCGCAGCAGGCCAGCCGGGCTTTCTATCACCGCTGGTTTCCGACGGAGAAAAAGGTGATTAATCCGCGACTGCAGATGCAGCAACACCTGCAAACCCTCGCCCGTCAGGCGCAGCATGCCCCCCTCGTCGATCGCCTCAGCGCGCTGCAAAACATCCTCAGCGACACGCCGGGGATCCGCCTGCGGACGCTGAGCTGGGATGCCGCGGGCAACCGTCTGCAGCTGGATATCGCCGCGGTCTCTTCCCGGGCGCTGGAGCAGTTCACCCAGCGGGCGCAGCCGCGGTTTCGCGTCCGGCCAGGCGACATGACCACGAAACCGGATGGCATTGAGGGACAACTGACGCTGGAGGAAAACAATGGCTAATCTGCTTATCTGGTGGCGGCAGCGCACGCCGTCCGAGCAACGCCTGCTGCTCGGACTCGCGGGGCTGCTGGTGGTATGCGCCCTCTGGTACGGATTGTGGCAGCCCTGGCGAGCCCGTGAGGCGCAGTGGCGACAAACCCTGATGAAAGAGCAGGCCAGCCTGCGCTGGATGACGCAGCAGAGCCCGCGCCTGCAGCAGCTCAGCCAGCAGCCCACGCCGACGGCAAAAGAGGCGCTCACCGCCCTGGTGATGCGCGAGGCGGCGAGCCACGGGCTGGCCGTCGCCCGCCTGCAGCCGCAGGGAAAACGTCTGCAGGTCACCCTCCAGCCCTGCACCTTCCAGGCGCTGATGGCGTGGCTCGACGCCCCGGCGATGCGTGGCGTCAACGCGGTCTCCCTGTCCGTGACCGGGCAGCCGTCGCGGCCCGGCTGGGTTATGGTCAACCATCTGCTGCTGGAGCGCGACGATGAAAGCTAAAGGGATCGCGGGCGGACTGCTGCTGGTCCTCTATCTGTTGTGGCTCACCGCTACCGCCCCGGCGCGCCTGCTGGTCCCGATGCTGCCGCCCGGCGTACAGGTGGGCAGCCTCAGCGGCAGCGTCTGGCGCGGCGCGGCGCAACCGGTCTACTGGCATGGCGAACGGCTTGAACGACTGACGTGGTCGCTGACCCTGGCTGGCTGGCAGGTCTCTCTCAGCGATCCCCGCGGCGTGGAGGGTCAGGCCCGGCTGTGGGGCCTGCGCGATCTGCGCCTGCAGGAGGGGCGGCTCACCGCCCCCGCCAGCCTGCTCAGCCACTGGCTGATGTCGACCATGCCCGTCAGCGCCGAGGGAGAGGTCACTTTCAGCCTGGCCGAAGCGCACTTCAGCGAGGGGCGCTGCCGACAAATCACCGCCGGAGGCGCGCAGTGGCGTCAGGCCCGACTGCACTCCCCGGTCGGCAGCCTGGAGCTGGCCCAGGTTAATGGCACCTTCCGCTGTACGGCGGACGGCGCCGTGGCGCTGACCCTCCGCCAGGATTCTCATCAGCTGAGCCTCAGCGGCCAGGGGACCCTGTCGCCCGATGGCCGCTATCTGTTTCGCGGTACGCTACAGCCCCGGCAGGGAATGCCGCCGCTGTTGGCGCTGCTGGTGACGCGCCCCGCCTCTAAAAACGAGCCGGGTCGCACACCGTGGCAGATTCAGGGAAAATGGTTACCCCAGGAGCAAAAATGACGACATTAACGGCATTATCGCTGCACTTTCCCCTTGTCTGGTATGGCTTCCTGCTGCTGTTCGGCCTGGCGCTGGGCAGCTTTTACAACGTGGTGATCTATCGTCTGCCGCGCATGTTGACCCAGACCGCGGACGACGAGCGGATAACCCTCAGCACCCCGGGCTCCTCCTGCCCGCAGTGCCGCCAGCCGATCGCCTGGCGGGACAATATCCCGCTGCTCAGTTTCCTCTGGCTGGGCCATCGCGCCCGCTGCTGTCAGGCGCCCATCGCGTGGAGCTATCCGCTGACCGAGCTGGCCACCGGCCTGCTGTTTATCCTCGCCGGGGCGCTGCTCGCGCCGGGCCTGCCGCTGGCGGGCGGCCTGCTGCTGCTCTCGTTCCTGCTGATGCTGGCGCGGATTGACGCCCGGACCCAGCTGTTGCCCGACCGTCTGACGCTGCCCCTGCTGTGGGCCGGGCTGCTGTTCAATCTTAACGAGGTGTACATTGCCCTGCCGGACGCGGTCGCCGGGGCGATGGCCGGTTATCTGGCGCTGTGGTCGGTCTACTGGCTGTTCCGCCTGCTGACCGGGAAAGAGGCGCTGGGCTATGGCGATTTTAAGCTGCTGGCGGCGCTGGGCGCCTGGTGCGGCTGGCAGGTTCTGCCGCAGGTGCTGTTGCTCGCCTCGGCCTGCGGGCTGGTGTGGACCCTGCTGCAGCGCCTGTGGACCCGGCAGTCGCTGCAGCAGCCGCTGGCCTTCGGCCCCTGGCTGGCGCTGGCCGGAGGGGGCATTTTTCTCTGGCAGCAGATGGTCTAGCGGTTACTGCCCGCCTGGCCGGGCAGGATACCGCCCGGCCAGACGGCTACGAATATTTTTTGCTGCGCCGGGTCGGGGCGGTGTTGGCCGGATCGTCCGGCCATACGTGTTTCGGGTAGCGTCCCTTCATCTCTTTTTGCACCTCGCGGTAGCTTCCCTGCCAGAAGGCGCTCAGATCGCGGGTGATCTGCAGCGGACGCTGGGCGGGCGACAGCAGCTCCAGCACCAGCGGCACCCGCCCCTCGGCGATAACCGGCGTCGTGGCCTCGCCGAACATCTCCTGCATACGTACCGCCAGCGCTGGCGGGTTCTCCGCATGGTAACGGATCGCCAGACGGCTGCCGGTCGGCACGGTATAGTGCGTCGGCAGCTCGCGATCCAGCTTCTGGCGCAGCGGCCACGGCAGCCAGTCCTGTAGCGCCTGACGCAGATCCAGTGCCTTCAGCGCCCGCAGCGAGTGAACGCCGTTCATCTGCGGCAGCAGCCATGCCTCCAGCGAGGCCAACAGCGAAGCGTCATCCACCGCGGGCCACGCCTCTTCCGGCAACCACTGCGCCGCACACTGCAGCCGCAGTCGCAGCTGCTCAGCCTCTGGCGTCCAGTTGAGCACACCGAGGCCTTTCTCACGAATACCGTTGAGCATCGCCTGATGCAGCTCCGCCTCAGAGGGCTTCGCCAGCGGCTGGGTCTTGATCACCAACTGGCCTATCACCGTCCGCCGCCAGGCTTTCAGCGTCCCCTGCGCTTCATCCCACTCCACCGTGTCGGAACGCTGCGCCAGCTCGGGACGGGCGGCGATCAGCTCGCCGATATCCACTGGCAGAGCCAACAGCATGCGGGCATCCGGCGAGGCGCTGCCCTGCAGCAGCAGCGGAGCGATCAGCCACTCATGGCGGCCCAGCGCGTCGTCGGCGTCCAACATCGCGCCCATGCCGTTCGCCAGCTGGTAGCGCCCCTCCTGACCGCGGCGGCGGGCGATGCGATCGGCGAAGGCCGACGCCAGCAACTCCGCCATTCCTTCGGCATCGGGCTGGCCGCCGCGGCGGGCCAGACGCTTCATCAGCTGCTGCGCCCGCTGCTGCCAGTTGGTCTGCTGACGGGAAAAGACGGCGCCCAAATCCACCAGCCCGCCGCGCGGAGGCTCCTCAAGGATCGCCGCCAGCCTGGCCGCCGTCGCCGCCTCGTCATCGGTCTGCGCGGCGGCCAGCATCGCCGCCAGCCGGGGCTCGTTGCCGAGGGTCGCCATTTTGCGGCCAAACGCCGACAGCCGCTCGCCGTCCAGCGCCGAGAGCGCCGCCAGCAGGCGGCGCGTGGCGGCCAGGTTCACCGCGGGCGGCTGATCCAGCCAGGCCAGCGCGGCCGGATCGTGGCAGCCCCACTGCAGCAGCTCCAGCAGTAGCGCCGACAGATCGCTGTGCAGGATCTCCGGTTCGCTCTGCGCCGCCGCCCGTTCCGCCTGTTCTTTGCCGAGCAAATGCAGGCAGATCCCCGGAGAGAGACGGCCGGCGCGTCCGGCACGCTGCGTCATCGATGCCTGGCTGACGCGCTGCGTCACCAGCCGGGTCAGGCCGGTGCGCGGGTCAAAGCGGGCGACCCGCTCCTGGGCACTGTCGACCACCAGGCGGATCCCCTCGATGGTCAGACTGGTCTCGGCGATATTGGTGGCCAGCACCACTTTGCGCTTCCCGGCCGGCGCCGGGAGGATCGCTTTGCGCTGCTCGCTTAGGGGCAGCGCGCCGTACAGCGGGCAGAGGATGACATCCTCCGCCACGCGCTCCGTCAGCTGTTCCTGAACGCGCTGGATCTCACCGACGCCAGGCAGAAACAGCAGCATCGATCCCTGTTCATGTCGCAACAGCTCCGCTGCCGCCACCGCCACCGCCTCATCAAAGCGCTGGTGCGTGGGAAGCGGGTTGAAACGGCGCTCCACCGGATAAGCGCGCCCCTCCGAGACCACCACTGGCGCCTCAGGCAGCAGACGCTGCAGGCGATCGTTATCGAGGGTCGCCGACATGATCAGCAGCTTGAGATCGTCACGCAATCCCTGCTGGACGTCGAGCAGCAAGGCCAGCGCCAGATCCGCCTGCAGGCTACGCTCGTGAAACTCATCGAGGATCACCAGCCCCACGCCCGCCAGCTCCGGATCGCGCTGGATCATGCGCGTCAGGATCCCCTCCGTGACCACCTCCAGGCGGGTCTGCGGCCCGACGCAGGTTTCGGCGCGCATGCGGTAACCCACGGTCTCCCCCGGCTTTTCGCCAAGCAGTTCAGCCAGCCGCTGCGCGACATTACGCGCCGCCAGGCGCCTCGGCTCCAGCAGGATAATGCGTCCCGCGATGTTGCCCTCGGCGAGGATCTGCAGCGGCAGCCAGGTCGATTTCCCGGCGCCGGTCGGCGCGTTGAGCAAAACCTGCGGCGCGTGCTGCAGGGCGGATAACAGTTCTGGGAGGACGGCGGCAACCGGCAATGAGGACACAAAAGGCTCCGGGGGTTAACATTCAGGGGCTCGCATTGTAGCATCCCCCTAATTCATTACCGAGTCTCTATCATGTCTGAGCCGAAAAGGCTGTTTTTTGCGCTTGAACTGCCGTCTGCCGTCCAGAAACAGATCGTCCAGTGGCGGGCAAGCCACTTCCCCGAGGATGCCGGCAGGCCCGTCGCGGCGGATAACCTCCATCTGACGCTGGCGTTTCTCGGCGAGGTGAGCGCGGAAAAACAGCGGGCGCTGGCCGCCCTCGCCGGCCGCCTCCGCCAGCCGGGCTTTACCCTGACGCTGGACGATGCCGGACAGTGGCTGCGCTCGCGAGTGGTCTGGCTCGGAACCCGTCAGCCGCCGCGCGGCCTGCTGCAGCTCGCCAGTATGCTGCGCGCTCAGGCGGCGCGCAGCGGCTGCTATCAGAGCCCGCAGCCGTTTCATCCGCATATTACCCTGTGGCGCGATGCCCGCCAGGCGGTGCCGATCCCGGCTCCCGGCTTTCACTGGTCGTTTCCAGTGAACGAGTTCGTGCTCTATGAGTCCAGCTTCGGCCGGGGGCGCACGCGCTACACGGCGCTGGAACGTTATCCGTTTCATAAGGAAAGTTGATGCAGTTTGATCCGCCGTTACAGCCCGCTATTTTGCTTAAACGTTACAAACGATTTCTTGCTGACGTGGTTACCCCCGATGGCCGTGAGCTGACGCTTCACTGCCCCAATACCGGCGCAATGACCGGTTGCGCCGCCCCGGGCGACACCGTCTGGTATTCCACTTCTGACAATGCGAAGCGCAAATATGCCCACACCTGGGAATTAACTGAAACGCAACAGGGCGCGGTTATTTGCGTCAATACGCTGCGCGCGAATTCGCTGGCAAAAGAGGCGATTTCCGCCGGAATAATCCCTGAGCTTTCCGGCTATAACCAGCTGAAAAGCGAAGTGAAATATGGCGAAGAGAATAGCCGTATCGATATTATGTTACAGGCAGATGACCGACAAAACTGCTATATTGAAGTGAAATCGGTTACGTTGGCGGAGAAAGAATACGGTTATTTTCCCGATGCGGTGACCACGCGCGGTCAGAAGCACCTGCGGGAGCTGATGGCCGTCGCGGCAAATGGCGACCGTGCGGTGATTTTATTTGCCGTTTTGCATTCGGCAATTGACCGTTTCTCTCCCGCGCATCATATTGATGCCAGATACGCACAGCTGTTAACAGAAGCCCGCGACAAGGGGGTGGAAATTCTCGCCTGGAAGGCGGAACT
>NZ_PJDK01000105.1:0-14662 GCF_002837615.1 Klebsiella sp. X1-16S-Nf21 | reverse complement strand
GTCTCGATGACTAACTTGCCGGAAAAGATTCTGGTCAACGCCGGGAGCTACACCGCGGGCACCGTGCTGTATGACTCGGGGAAAATTACCCGCGCGCAAACGGAGCTGATTAACTGCGAGGGAAGCACCTACGCGGTGTTTGCCTGGTCCTCGAACAATGCCGGGGCGCTGATAGGGGATAATATCTATGCCACCTCGGTGCAGGGGATTGGCCTCCGCGTCAAGGTGTGGCTCAATATCAGCGGTGAATATGACGGTGATACCGATGATTTCAGCCCCGACTCGCAGGTGCATTATATCGGCGATGTGAATTACTATCTCGGTAAGCCCACCGGCCTGTTTGATTATTATGCCTCGACCCATTACACCCCGGCATATCAGCTGCAGCTGGTGGCCACCGGCGGCGCTATCGCCAGCAACAGTCAATTATCGTTCAGCGATCCGGTGGCTACGGTTTCGGCGAAGGATAGTAAGGCGACGCTCTCCATTTCCCGGCTGCACATCAGCGGCACCACCAGCATCCAGATGATCCCGATGGGGTGTATTGTCGGTAGCAATAATCTCAGTTTTGCCATGGGCAGCATCAATGCCAGCGAGTTCAACACCGCGACGAAGGTGGGGAACGCGCGGCAGTCCCTGACCCTTGCCTGCGAGCCGGGAACCAACGTTTCGATGCGTGTGGCGGCGGCGCAAGCGAGTGGGGATAACCCTGGCAACACGGTGATAGCCTTAACGGCAGAGGAGAATGTTGCCACCGGGGTGGGGGTTCAGTTGAATATGGATGGCGAAGCGCTGCCGTTAAATACCGATATCAGCCTCTATACTTCGAGCCGCACGACGGTGACCAACAGCGGCGCGGACGCCAGCTATAGCTATTTCACCAACCCCGACAGCCCAGGCGGGGCCGCGGCCATGCAGACGCTTGCCTTATCCACTAACTATTACAAGACGGGGAGCGCGGTGACCGCGGGTTCGGCAAACGCCACCGGGGTGATCACCTTAACCTATAACTAAGAGGTCGGGGGTGAGCCCCTTCTCCGGACGGCGCCGGGGAAGGGGAGAGAACGATTAATGCGCCTGGCCGCGTTCGATACCGATCCCGGTTTGTGAACGGATAAACTGGGCGCGGAACTGCTCGCGCTCGCGCATCCCTTCCGGTGAGTTATCGGTGGCGGAGAAGACCCAGATACCGATGAACGCGATGGCGATGGAGAACAGCGCCGGATATTCATACGGGAACAGCGCTTTCTCATGGCCGAGGATCTGCACCCAAATGGTCGGGCCGAGGATCATCAGAATGACCGCAGTCAGCAGGCCCAGCCAGCCGCCGACCATCGCGCCGCGGGTGGTCAGCTTCGACCAGTACATCGACAGCAGAATAATCGGGAAGTTACAGCTGGCGGCAATGGAGAAGGCCAGGCCGACCATGAAAGCGATGTTCTGATTTTCAAACAGAATACCCAGCAGAATGGCCACCACCCCGAGGATCAGCACGGTGATCTTGGAGACCTTCAGCTCCTGACGCTCGGTCGCGCCCTTGCGGAAGACGTTGGCGTACAGGTCGTGCGACACCGCTGAGGCGCCGGCGAGCGTCAGGCCAGCCACCACCGCCAGGATAGTGGCGAAAGCGACCGCGGAGATAAAGCCGAGGAACAGATTGCCCCCCACCGCATCCGCCAGATGTACCGCCGCCATGTTATTGCCGCCGATAAGCTGTCCGGCCGCGTCTTTAAACGCCGGGTTCGCGCCGACCAGCATGATGGCGCCGAAGCCGATAATAAAGGTCAGGATATAGAAATAGCCCATAAAACCGGTGGCGTAGAAGACGCTTTTACGCGCTTCTTTGGCATCGCTCACGGTAAAGAAGCGCATCAGAATATGCGGCAGGCCGGCGGTACCGAACATCAGACCCAGACCCAGAGAGAGAGCTGATATCGGATCTTTCACCAGTCCGCCGGGACTCATAATCGCCGCCCCTTTCGGATGGACGGCCATCGCCTCGGTAAACAGGTTATTGAAGCTGAAGCCGACGTGCTTCATGACCATAAAGGCCATAAAGCTGGCGCCGCACAGCAGCAGAACCGCTTTAATAATCTGCACCCAGGTGGTTGCCAGCATGCCGCCGAACAGGACATAGAGCACCATCAGCACGCCAACCAGCACCACGGCGACATGGTAATTGAGGCCGAACAGCAGCTGGATCAGCTTGCCGGCGCCCACCATCTGCGCGATCAGATACAGCGCCACCACCACCAGCGATCCGCAGGCGGAGAGGGTGCGGATCGGCCCCTGCTTCAGGCGGTATGAAGCGACGTCAGCAAAGGTATAGCGGCCAAGGTTGCGCAGTCGTTCGGCAATCAGAAACAGGATAATCGGCCAGCCGACGAGAAAGCCCAGCGAGTAGATCAGGCCGTCGTAGCCTGAGGTATACACCAGCGCGGAAATACCGAGGAACGACGCTGCCGACATAAAGTCGCCGGCAATCGCCAGCCCGTTCTGGAAGCCAGTAATATTGCCGCCGGCGGTATAATAATCGCTGCGCGAACGTACCCGTTTTGAGGCCCAGTAGGTGATGTAAAGCGTCAGGGCGACGAAAATCAGGAACATGACAATCGCCTGCCAGTTGGTCGGCTGGCGCTGTACCGCGCCGGTAATGGCGTCTGCCGCGTGAGCGCCGAGGGGCAGCAGCGTGGCGGCGAGCGCCGTCAGGACTCTCTTGATCATGCTTTTACCTCGTTGAGAACGCTCTTGGTCAAACGGTCGAATTCACCATTGGCCCGCCAGACATAAATACCGGTCAGGATAAACGAAATGACGATCACGCCAATGCCGAGCGGGATCCCGCGGGTGACGCTGGTACCGGCGTGCAGCGGAGTGCCGAGCCAGCCGGGCGCGAAGGCGATAAGCAAAATAAAGCCCACGTAGATCACTAACATAATCACTGACAGAATGGCGGCAAACCGTTGCCGTGATGCAACTAACTCCCTGAAATGCGCACTATTTTCTATCCGCTGACAAAGTTGTTCATTCATCTTAGCGTCTCCAGAGGTCTCCCTTTCGTCATCCACTCAGCGGACGCTGGCGACAGCAACCCCTCCGGCGATGGAGCCGGGATACGGTTTGCTGACGGCGTTCCTGCGAGTGGAATCCTGGGGGAGGGACTTATTTTTATCCTCTCCCCGGCGGGGGAGAGGGTGTAGGGAATCGGTCCTTGCTTACGATGGCATCGTTATGGCCTGCTTCTCTTCGAGCAGTTTTTCCACGACGCCAGGATCGGCGAGCGTCGAGGTATCGCCGAGGTTGCTGGTGTCGCCCGCGGCAATCTTACGCAGAATGCGACGCATGATTTTGCCCGAGCGGGTTTTCGGTAGCGAATCGGTCCAGTGCAGCACATCCGGCGTCGCCAGCGGGCCGATCTCTTTGCGCACCCAGTTACGCACTTCGGCATACAGCTCCGGCGTTGGTTCTTCGCCGTGATTGAGCGTCACGTAGGCGTAGATGGCCTGGCCTTTGATGTTGTGCGGGATCCCCACCACCGCCGCTTCAGCGATTTTCGGGTGCGACACCAGCGCGGATTCAATTTCCGCGGTACCCAGACGGTGGCCGGAGACGTTCAGCACGTCATCCACGCGGCCAGTGATCCAGTAGTAACCATCTTCATCGCGACGCGCGCCATCGCCGCTAAAGTACATATTTTTGAAGGTGGAGAAGTAGGTTTGCTCAAAGCGCTCATGGTCACCGAACAGGGTACGCGCCTGGCCGGGCCAGGAGTCGGCGATGGCAAGATTGCCCTCGGTGGCGCCATCCAGCGGCAGGCCTTCGTTATCCACCAGCACCGGCTGGACGCCGAAGAACGGACGCGTCGCGGAGCCGGCCTTCAGCTCGATTGCGCCCGGCAGCGGGGTGATCATAAAGCCGCCGGTTTCGGTCTGCCACCAGGTGTCCATCACCGGGCACTTCTCGTTACCGATCTTCTTCCAGTACCACTCCCATGCTTCCGGGTTAATCGGTTCGCCGACCGAGCCGAGAATGCGCAGCGAGGAACGGTCTGTGCCTTCGATAGCTTTGTCGCCTTCCGCCATCAGGGCGCGGATAGCCGTCGGGGCGGTATAGAGAATGCTGACCTTATGCTTATCGACGACCTGGCACATACGCGCCGGGGTTGGCCAGTTCGGTACCCCTTCGAACATCAGGGTGGTGGCGCCGCAGGCCAGCGGACCATACAGCAGATAGCTGTGGCCGGTGACCCAGCCCACATCGGCGGTGCACCAGTAAATATCGCCCGGATGGTAGTCGAAAACGTATTTAAAGGTGGTGGCCGCGTAGACCAGATAGCCGCCGGTGGTGTGCAGCACCCCTTTCGGTTTGCCGGTGGAGCCGGAGGTATAGAGGATGAACAGCGGATCTTCGGCGTTCATCTCGACGGGCCGGTGCTCGGCGCTGGCATTGGCCATCAGGTCGCTCCACCACAGGTCGCGGCCTTCCTGCCAGTCGATTTTGCCGCCGGTACGTTTCAGGACCACGACATGCTCAATACTGTTGACGTTCGGGTTTTTCAGCGCGTCATCAACGTTTTTCTTCAGCGGGATGGCGCGACCAGCGCGCAGCCCTTCGTCAGCGGTGATCACCAGGCGCGAGCTGGAGTCGATAATGCGTCCGGCCACCGCCTCCGGCGAGAAGCCGCCGAAAATCACTGAGTGGATAGCGCCGATGCGGGCGCAGGCCAGCATCGCCACCGCGGCTTCCGGCACCATCGGCATATAAATGGCGACCACATCGCCTTTTTTAATCCCAAGGTCGAGCAGCACATTGGCGAAGCGGCACACGTCCGCATGCAGTTCACGGTAGGTGATGTGCTTGCTCTGGCTGGCGTCGTCGCCTTCCCAGATGATGGCGGTTTGATCGCCGCGCTCGGCGAGATGGCGGTCGAGGCAGTTGGCGGCGAGGTTCAGGGTGCCATCTTCATACCATTTGATGGAAATATTACCCGGCGCGAAAGAGGTGTTCTTCACGCGGGTATAGGGGCGTATCCAGTCAAGGATCTTGCCCTGCTCGCCCCAAAATGTATCAGGGTCGGTTATGGATTGTTGGTACTGCGCCTTGTACTGTTCCGGGTTAATCAGGCAACGTTCCGCGATATTAGCGGGAATAGGGTGTTTGTGTATTTGGCTCATGGCTTTTTTTCTCCTTTGAACTTGTTAAATATATGTCAAACAAACGTTAAGAGTAGGGGTTTTGACAGCTTTGTTTGTTAATTGGGGGGCAGATCACGCAATGATTCAACTGAGTGAAATTTCATCAAATGAAACTTTGAAGTGAAATAATTACGTAAATGAATTTATAGAAACGGAAGGTGTGAAATATTTTTTATTACAAATACTTATGCATTGTAACTGGGGAAAATTCGTGACTTTATGCAGAAAACCAGAAGAAAGCCCTATTCTTAAAGGCTTGCGCAGCATGCCGTGCAAATGATACTGATATTGCGCGTTAAATAACCCCACAAAGCAACGCAACACAATTCATACCCCCTGCAGTGGGTACCATGACGAAAAGGAATGGTGCCTTTCATTGAGGAAGTCAGTAGTGAAGAAAACGAAAAAAGTCAGTCTGGCCTGGCAAATCTTGCTAGCCCTGGTGCTGGGTATCCTTCTGGGCAGTTATCTGCATTACCACGCCGAAAGTCGCGATTGGTTGATTAGCAATTTGCTGACGCCGGCGGGCGATATCTTTATCCATCTGATTAAAATGATCGTGGTCCCGATTGTCATTTCGACCCTGGTGGTCGGGATTGCCGGCGTGGGCGATGCCAAGCAGTTAGGCCGGATCGGCGCCAAAACCATTATCTATTTCGAAGTGATCACCACGGTGGCGATCGTGCTGGGTATCACCCTGGCCAACGTCTTTCAGCCGGGGACCGGCATTGATATGTCACAGCTGGCGGCGGTTGATATTTCGAAATATCAGAGCACGACTGCCGAGGTGCAAAGCCATGCGCATGGCCTGATGGGCACTATCCTGTCGCTGGTCCCGACCAACATCGTGGCGTCGATGGCGAAAGGCGATATGCTGCCGATTATCTTCTTCTCGGTGCTGTTTGGTTTGGGGCTCTCCTCGCTGCCGGCGACCCACCGTGAGCCGTTGGTGACGGTTTTCCGCTCCATCTCCGAAACCATGTTTAAAGTCACCCACATGGTGATGCGCTATGCGCCGATCGGGGTGTTCGCTCTGATTTCGGTGACCGTCGCCACCTTTGGTTTCGCCTCGCTGTGGCCGCTGGCCAAGCTGGTACTGCTGGTTTACTTCGCGATCCTGTTCTTCGCGCTGGTGGTGCTGGGGATTGTCGCGCGTCTGTGTGGCCTGAGCATCTGGATCCTGATCCGTATCCTGAAAGATGAGCTGATTCTGGCCTACTCCACCGCCAGCTCGGAGAGCGTGCTGCCGCGCATTATCGAGAAGATGGAAGCCTATGGCGCGCCGGCGTCGATCACCAGCTTTGTGGTGCCGACCGGTTATTCCTTTAACCTCGATGGCTCAACGCTGTATCAGAGCATCGCGGCGATCTTTATCGCCCAGCTGTACGGTATCGACCTCTCTATCTGGCAGGAGATCACCCTGGTGCTGACTCTGATGGTTACCTCGAAAGGGATCGCTGGCGTGCCGGGCGTCTCCTTCGTGGTGCTGCTGGCAACCCTGGGTAGCGTCGGGATCCCGCTGGAAGGCCTCGCCTTTATCGCCGGCGTCGACCGTATCCTCGACATGGCGCGTACCGCGCTGAACGTGGTGGGGAATGCGCTGGCGGTGCTGGTTATCGCCAAGTGGGAGCATAAGTTCGACCGCAAAAAAGCGCTGGCGTATGAACGCGAAGTGCTGGGCAAGTTTGATAAAACCGCCCAATAAAACACAAAGCCCGGCGCGAACGCCGGGCTTTTTCTTATCCTTTACTGATCCGGTCAAACTCTTCGCAGCCGGTATCAAACCCCTCCAGGCAGCTGACGTTAAGCCAGTGCAGCGCCTTCTGCTTATTCGGTTCGATAAAGCCTTTCTCTCCCTGCTGGAACATCATCCCGGCCCAGTATTCGGCATAGCCGGTCCGTGAGAGCGCCGAGCTGCCTTTGAAGTATTCGCTCGCTTTCACATCATCTTCCGGGCCGTGCACGCCGCTGGCGTAGATCAGCCCCAGCAGCATCTGGGCGTCCACCGCTGCATCGCTTTCGCTATCCCGGGCGGCATCCTGCAGCAGCGTGATGGCGTGCGCCACATCGGTGGGGCCAGCCTGACGGTTCACCAGCACCCGCGCCAGAACGATCTCCCCGGATTTACTGCCGACCTTGACGGCTTTTTCCGCCAGCTGGCGGGCCTGCGGATAGTCCGCCTGCTGAGGGTTGCGAATTTTGAGCTGCGCCAGCAGCGCCAGTGCATCGCCATCGCCCTGGGCGGCGGCCTTCTGCGCCCAGTATTCGGCTTTCTCATAATCGCCGGAGCTGACCCAGGTATCGGCAAGGTAATATTGCGCGCGTCGATCGCCGGCTTCCGCCTGCTGTTGATACTGGCTGCCCGGTTCGGTGGCGACCGCTGCGCCGCTGGTGAAAACCAGTAGAAATAAAAAGAGGTATTTCATTTGTATTTATTATCAGCAAGGAACATAGCGCGCAGTATAAAGGGAGGCGAAAAAGAAGAAAATGGCGGGAATTAGCGGGGTAAATACCCGGAGAAGGCGCAATGCGCCGCCTCCGGGGAAAATCCCCGGTGGCGCTAACGCTTACCGGGGCTACAGCGTTGTGCGATTTGGTAGCCCGGAGAAGGCGCAATGCGCCGCCTCCGGGGAAAATCCCCGGTGGCGCTACCGCTTACCGGGGCTACTCAATGGTACAAAGGTTCGAACCTTAACCCATTGCGCTTTCGCGCAGGCGGGCTTTCAGCTTGTTGTACTCGTCGATCACGTACTGTTCCGCCGCGCGCTGATCGGCAATCCGCTCAACGTTGACCGCGCAGTACTTGTACTCCGGCGTTTTGGTTATCGGACTCAGGTTCTCTGAGACCAGCTCGTTACAGGCACCGATCCACCACTGGTAGGTCATATACACCGCGCCTTTGTTCGGCCGGTCGCTGACCTGCGCGCGGGTGATGATCCGACCCTTACGCGAATTCACCCACACCAGCGCTTCATCTTCGATGCCTAACCGTTCGGCGTCGGCGGTGTTGATTTGCGCATAGCCAGGTTCATCCGCCAGTGCCGCCAGCGCCGCGCAGTTACCGGTCATTGAACGACACGAGTAGTGGCCGACTTCGCGCACCGTCGACAGCACCATTGGGTACTCGTCGGTGAGCTTATCGATCGGCGCGACCCAGTCGCAGGTGAAGAACTGCGCCAGCCCGTTCGGGGTATCGAACTTCTCTTTAAACAGATACGACGTCCCCTGGTCGGCGTCGGACTCATCGCGGCATGGCCACATGACGTAGCCGAGTTCGCCCATTTTCTCATAGGTGGCGCCGTAGAAGTCCGGGCACAGATGCCGCAACTCATCCCAGATCTCCTGGGTATTGTTGTAGTGCATCGGATAGCCCATCCGGGTGGCGATTTCGCTGATGATCTGCCAGTCGGTTTTCAGGTCCCACTTCGGCTCCACGGCTTTAAAGAAGCGCTGGAAGCCGCGGTCCGCTGCGGTATACACGCCTTCGTGCTCGCCCCACGATGTGGACGGCAGGATGACGTCGGCCGCGGAGGCGGTTTTGGTCATGAAAATGTCCTGGACGATAACCAGTTCCAGATCGTCGAACGCTTTGCGGACCGCCGAGAGTTCGGCATCGGTCTGCAGCGGATCCTCACCCATGATGTACGCTGCCCGCACTTCACCGTGCGCCGCGCGATGCGGCAGCTCGCTGATGCGATAGCCGGTATGTTCCGGCAGGCTGTCGACGCCCCAGGCTTTGGCGAACTTCTCGCGGTTCTCCGGGAATTTGACGTACTGGTAGCCCGGATAGGTATCCGGCAGCGCGCCCATATCGCAGGCCCCCTGGACGTTGTTCTGGCCGCGTACCGGGTTGACGCCGACGCTCGGCTTGCCGAGGTTGCCGGTGAGGATCGCCAGGCTGGTCAGCGACCGGACCGTCTCCACGCCCTGATAGAACTGGGTGACACCCATGCCCCACAGGATGGCGGCGGATTTGGCGCTGGCGTACATCCGGGCGCAGGCGCGGATCTCCTGGGCGCTAACCCCGGTGATCGCTTCCACCGACTCCGGCGTATAGCCTTCAACGATTTTGCGATACTCCTCGAAGCCCTCGGAACGGCTGGCGACGAAGGATTTATCGTACAGATCCTCTTCAATAATCACGTGGCCAATGGCGTTGAGCAGCGCGATATTCGAGCCGTTCTTCAGCGCAATGTGCATGTCGGCGATGCGCGCGGTTTCAATTTTGCGCGGGTCGCAGACGATGATTTTCGCCCCGTTGCGTTTGGCGTTAATGACGTGATTCGCCACGATAGGGTGGGAATCCGCCGGGTTATAACCGAAGATAAACACCAGATCGGTGTTATCAATCTCCGTGATGGCATTACTCATGGCGCCGTTACCGACCGACTGGTGCAGACCTGCAACCGAAGGGCCGTGTCAGACGCGAGCGCAGCAGTCGACGTTATTGGTACCAATAACGGCGCGCGCGAATTTTTGCATCACATAGTTGGTTTCATTACCGGTGCCGCGGGAGGAGCCGGTGGTTTGGATCGCATCCGGGCCATATTTGGCTTTAATGGCGCTGAGGCGAGTGGCGACGTAATCCAGCGCCTCATCCCAGGAGACAGCTTCCAGCTTGCCGCCGCGTTGACGACGGATCATGGGGGTTTTCAGGCGCGGCGTCAGGATCTGGGTATCGTTAATAAAGTCCCAGCCATAATAGCCCTTCAGGCACAGGGTTCCCTGGTTGGTTTTCCCCTGCGCCGCTTCAGCCCGAACGATTTTGCCGTTATCGACCACCAGGTTGATTTTGCAACCTGATGCGCAATACGGGCAAACCGTGACGACTTTTTTCATCGGTCTTGCTCCAGTTATTCAATGGGCGCGTTTGCGCTATCGCGCCGTCACTATGCATCTTCTATGCCATATTTTCATTGTGGATATTCCTTGATGATACGCGGCTTTTTTGGGCGAAATGCTGACGAAAAACAGCCTGTCGACAGATTTGACGTGTCGATACGCCGGAGATGTGACGGCGCTTGAAAAAATGTCACCGGGAGAGGAATTTGTCGGCGCAGGCTTGCAGAATCGATCAGACTGACACTAATTCCCCGCGGGCAGAGGCAAAGATGAAACCAGTCATTTTGGTGGTGGATGACGACATAGCGATGGGCGAACTGCTCAGCGATGTGCTTGGCGCGCACGCGTTTGAAGTATTGGTCTGCCAGACCGGCGGCGACGCGCTGGCGAGGGTGGCGCAGCGGGCAGACATCGCGCTGGTTTTGCTGGATATGATCCTGCCGGATACCCATGGTCTGCAGGTGCTTCAGCAGCTGCAGCGCACGCGGCCTGAGTTGCCGGTGGTGATGCTGTCTGGTCTGGGCAGTGAGTCTGATGTAGTGGTGGGCCTGGAGATGGGCGCCGATGATTACATCGCCAAACCTTTCAGCTCGCGGGTGGTGGTCGCCCGGGTGAAAGCGGTACTGCGACGCAGCGGGGCGCTGGCCGGCGAGACGTCGGGCGTCGGCAGCGGCCTGACGTTTAACGGCTGGCGGCTGGATACCACGCGCTGCGAACTGTATAACCCGCAGCAGCAGGCGATCCCGCTGACCCAGGGAGAATATGGCCTGCTGCTGGCGCTGGCGCAGAACGCGCGCCGGGTATTGAATCGCGAACAGCTGCTGGCGCTGACTCATAATGAAAGCACTGAGGTATTCGACCGGACCATCGACGTGCTGATCATGCGCCTGCGCCGCAAAATCGAGTTAAACCCGCATCAGCCGACGTTGATTAAAACCCTGCGCGGTCTGGGCTATGTCTTTTCCGCCGATGTGACCCACAGCGATAAGGCGGCGTAGGGCGGGTTTGCTGCCTGACCGGCCCGCCCGGCGCTGGAGTATCTAACCATTCTGCAACTGAATAAACGCCAGCAGCTCAGGGAGCGTTTTGGCGCCTTCGATCGCGTTGGCGGCCTGCAGGCTGGCGTGTGTATGGTTCAATTATGCAGAAACAGCAAATGCAGCTACTAACAAATTTAGACCTAAGAGTGGTAGCCGTTTCAATAGTAGAGCAACTGAAGTCGAAGAGGTAAGGGAGCAATTAGGCATTTAAATTTTGTTTTTCGACTTAAGAATATAAAAAAAGATAAGTGAAGAAAGAACTCTTAAATGATTGATAATAAAATAAGTATCAAATTAAAATCTGAATAGAAAGTGGAAAAATGAACGAGCTAAACAAAACATAATAATTGGAAAACGGGCTGAAAGCTACCATTGTTAAAATTCAATGAAAGGAGTTGTAATTTTTATCTATAATTTATGCTTTGAATTGTTACGTAGAAAAATTGATATTTTTTTACCTTTTTTATGATGTAAGTGTCTGAGATAAAAAATTCGTTGGTGGTATTTCATCTCGGTTCTAAGATCAAAGTTTTTTCTGAATGGGTATTTAATTCTGGCGATTATACCATATTCACAAATATTTTCCTCCTTGGCTAAAAGTTTATCAATTCCATAAGTGTTATAGCCATAATAGCAACATGATATGTAGCACTTACAAATATCATTTGGCGTTGATACACGCCTTATAAGAATAGCTAGTATTTGTTCCCTGAGCTTTCTCCGTATTGTTTTCTCATATCTTTTAGTTATTGTTCTAACAAGTTGCTGATCAATTGTGCTTGCTCCTTGATGTGTATTTTTAAATGTTTTTAGATAGATTGCTCTAATAATAGCAATTGGATCAATACCCATATGTAGTAAGTGACGATGGTCTTCAGCCACTATTAATATAGAAATCAGCGACGAGGCTATTTCATTTTTTGAATTGATATTTATATAATCAATACATTTTTTATAATCATTGACTATGCTTTTAACTCTAATTTTCGTAACTACAAAAGTTAGTAACAAATAAGGTACTGATAGAATTAAAATCAAAAAACGTTTCGCTTCCATTTGACATTTCCTGAGGAATCTGCAGCAGTCGACCAAAACTTTCCATACATAACTTCGGTATTTACTTTACGGAAATATAATAATATTGTATATTCTCTTCTTTCCCCATTTATTTTTATATTCAGGGATGCATGGTTAGGTCTCAAGTAATTTCTTTTAATGATTCCACTCACTTCACCAATATTCCTTTGTTTACCAATGTAATTTCTTATAAAACAATTACTTTCGATATCTCGTATTTTCTCGATATGTCCTTCAATTACATTGTTATCACAAATTAAAATCAAGTTATAATATGATATTAAATTTATATATGGATTATAAGCAGAGTTTAATGTTGTACACTCTATTTCAAAGACGCCAGAAAAATTTGGTGGTTTTTTTATATATTCTTTAAATACGAATATAAGGAATGCGGCAAATAAAGTTGCTATAGTACCACTAAGAATTGAATTTTCAGATATATATGTAGCAAAATCTTTCATCCAAACCCAGACGATTGTACACAAATTAGTTAATTGCTCCATAAAGATACCCAAGTTATCTGAACACAAAAACTGTGACTTAGAATGTAACATTTAATAACAAAAAGCAATACAGACTACGAGAATTAGGTTGTAGAAGCTTCGGCCACGGCATATCCGTTGAACAGAATGACGGAAGCAGATATGCATTGTCTGACAGTACCGCTAGCTTTGAGGATGCTGTTCCCAAATATAATTTGCTCAACAAAGCCTATTTCTTTTGATAATGATCAAGAAGATGTAGTCGTTGTTTACTCTATCTATTGACAAAATTATAGGGATAATGAAGAAGACACCAGTACGGGATTTCAGTCTCAGAAGCAGATCATGCTAAGCCCAATGGAAGAGATGAAGATTCCTATCTCGCTGTAAAGCAATCTTCTTAGTGGAAAGGTAGAAAATTGAAGAAATAGATATATAATACAAAATAAAATCGGGAAAATTTCATATTATTGATTTTATTAAAAATTTGATGGGATTTTAATCGCCGTCGTTATCCTCGCCAATCAGGCCAACCGCCTGCAGCGGCAGTCCGGCATGCATTTTAGCCAGGGTCAGCAGGACATTCAGCGGGGCGCCGCCGGTGGCGCGTTCGCTATGGACAATTTCCACCAGCCAGCCGCGCTCCGGCCACTGCCTGATCTGATGGACATGATCGACCAGCATGTTGCCTGCGGCAATAATCCCTTTACGTTCCATGATCGCTACTCCGCGCCGTCATACTCGTTAAGCGTAGCGCACAATCGGCGGAACGATTGTGCGCCGGGTTGCGCTTATTTCACGGTCCAGCCTTTGTAAGAGCTGACGTTGTTTTTGTCGATCATCGTCACCGGGATTAGCACAGGCGCGGTCGGCGCCGGTTTGCCCTGCAGGATGTCGTAGCCAATCTCCACCGCCTTCGCCGCCATCACCTGCGGATCCTGCGCCGGCGTCGCGACGAACAGGGAGTTCTTACGCTTCAGCGCCTCTTCGCCGTCCGGGCTGCCGTCGACGCCCACGATGAAGAATTCGCTACGCTGCGCCTGTTTCGCCGCCAGATCGGCGCCAATCGCCGTCGGATCGTTGATCGCGAACACGCCGTCAATCTTCGGATTGGCCGCCAGCAGGGAGGTCATCACCTCCAGGCCGCCTTCCCGGCTGCCTTTAGCGTTCTGGTTGGAGGAGAGGATTTTTATATCTGGGTGTTTTTTGAACTCCGTTTCGCAGCCTTCGACGCGGTTTTGTACCGCAGATACCGGCGGCCCGTTGATGATCACCACGCTGCCTTTGTTGTTCAGGCGGTCGCTAATGTATTTACAGGCCAGCTCGCCCGCCTGGGTGTTATCGGAGGTAATGGTGGCGTCGGCGCCTTCGGCGGCGACGTCAACCGCCACCACCACGATCCCGGCCTCTTTGGCCCGCTTCACCGCCGGGCCAATGCCCTTCGAATCGGCGGCGTTGAGGATGATCATATCGACTTTGGCGGCGATAAAGTTATCGATCTGCGCCACCTGCTGGCCCAAATCGTAGCCGCTGGAGACCAGCGTCACTTTGACATTATCTCCCGCCAGCTTGCGGGCCTCCAGCTCCGCCCCTTTGGTGATCTGCACAAAGAACGGGTTGGCAAGGTCGCCCACTGTCACGCCAATCGCTTTCAGTTCTTTGGCCGACGCAAAGGGGGAGGCGGCCAGCAGCGCGCCAGCACACAGCGCGGTCACTATCGGTTTTAAACGCATTCGCTTTTCCTCGCAGGTAAGATGGTGTTGTTATGCACTTTGATGGTGTCGGGTACGGTATTTGTCGATCAGCACCGCAATGATGATCACCGCCCCTTTGATCACCAGTTGCCAGAAGTAGGAGACCCCCATCAGGGTCATGCCGTTATTGAGGGTGGCGATAATCAGCGCCCCCACCAGCGTACCGGTGATGGTGCCGATACCACCGACGAAGCTGGTGCCGCCGAGAATGACCGCGGCGATGGCATCCAGTTCGTAGCCGACGCCGAGGTTGCCGTTGGCGCTGTATA
>NZ_PJDK01000104.1:0-14791 GCF_002837615.1 Klebsiella sp. X1-16S-Nf21 | reverse complement strand
GGTATTTTTCTCGGCATCAGCTCACGGTTTGTGCGCCTGTTTCGCTTTGTCGTTCCCGCGGCGATCGTCGGCATCCTGCTGCGTACCGTTCTGCACCTGATCCTGTTTTAACGCCTCTGCTCTGGCCTGCGCTTTCAGGCAGGCCGTCACCGCCGCCTGCTCGCCGCAGGTGATGTGCTCATCGACGCGCGTCAGCATCCACGGAAAGAATGGATTGGAGGTGACGCGCATTAACGTCTCCAGCCCCACGCTCAGCGTTCCGGTTTCCCCTCGCAGTGAAATAGTGCCCAGGCTGATGCCGTAGCGGTTCTTCTCGTCCGGCTCGCGACCATACAGCGAGTCGCTCAGGGGAAACGGCACCGCCACATGCGACAGAGAGTACATATCCGCCGGCCAGGCGAGATGCAACGGATAACGATGCTCATCCTGCTCCTGCGCCAGCGTGGTACGGGCGATGGTCTGCAGCGTGTGCGCCGTCGCGTTGGTCACCACCGTGGTGGTATAGGCCCGCGGCGCCGGGGGCAGCAGCGTATTGACTGCCGCATAGAGCGCGGGACGGAACAGGACCCGGAGATCCGCCGCCTGGTTAATGTCGAACACCACCAGCTCGCTGCCGTTATCCGGCAGGTAGCGATACAGGGACTCCACCACCGCGCGGTTGCTGACCGTGGAATCCATCACCGACTGAAAGGTCAGGACCGGCGGCAGCGCTTTCAGCTCGCCCTGACGGGACGCGCGGATAATCTGCTGCTGCAGCGCCTGGCTCAATAACCAGGACTGTCTTGCCGCCTTGACCGGAAAGGAGTTGTACTTGAAGGGATTAAACTCAGGCGCCACGTTCAGCCAGGCCGCGCGGGCGAACGCCGGGAAGATGGACGGCAGCCCGGCGAGGCCAGCGAAACGGGCAAACGCGGTCACACCGATCATCGGCGACAGCAGGATAATCTGCTGCGGCTGGCGCAAGTGATTGTCTTCCAGGCTATCAAGAGCATACTTGAGCGCCAGCGCGCCGCCGTTAGAGTAACCGACCAGATGCAGCGGCACGTCCGCCCCGGCCAGGCGCGTCGCTTCGCGCACTGCCAGACGCGTCGCCGCCAGCCAGGTCTCCCAGTCCACCGCCGTTAACGCCCCCGGCGCGGTGCCGTGTCCCGGCAAACGCGGCACCACCGCCACATAACCCCGCTGCTGCCAGAGTTGCGCCAGATAGCGCACGCTGTAGGGCGAATCAGTCAGGCCATGGAGCAGCACCACGCTGCCGCGCGGCTTGCCCTGCGGCAACAGCACAAAAGAACGATTCCAGTCCTGCTTAAACTGCCCCGGCCAGACCCGGCTGTGACGATAAAAGCGGTTGACCGGGGTTTTATCTTCCTCCGGCAAAGCCTCTGTCACCTCGTGCTGGAGATCGGAGAAAATCGTCTTCTCCCGCGCCAGATAGTGGGCAAAGGTCGCCTGGTCGATCTCTTCGGCCGACATCTCGTTGGCGCTCCAGGTATGCCAGCGATGCAGGGCCGGGCCACGCTGGGACTCATAGATCCGCCCGGCGAGAAAGACCACCAGCAGCACCAGTACCGCAATGATCCCTTTTTTTAGCAGTGAGCCAATCACGGCGCCCGACGTTCGCCAGTGGCGTAAAACATGCTTCATGACGCTCCCTCTTATATTTTTCGCGTAGCCGAACTCATCTGCCCTATTCCTGACAGGCTATTTTCACTGTCTGCTTCTCAGCATAGTCATCGGTTCCGGCAAATTAAACCCGGCAGATCATTCATGTTCGGTGAAAAAAAGCCTACCGATGAGATCAACGTTCGGTCGCGTATTTTTAAACACTGTATAAACCAAGGGGATAATCTTATTGTCAGACCTTGAGGAAACATGAATTATCGGCAGGGACGCAAACAGGACAGGAAGATATAGATGGAGTGGTGGGTAAAAAAAGTACGAAAAAATTCAATGACCAGCTCCTGCTGCGTCGTGCTGCAGAGCGGTGCGCTGGAGATGATTGCGGAAATTGAAGCTTGTCGCCTCCACCTGCAGGAAGGCGATAAACTCACTCCGCTGGCCAATGCTCGTTATTGTCTGAATAATAACCCGGCGCAGACGTTGAAGATCCTCAAAGCCACTCATTATAGCAGTGAGCGCTGGGCCAAACTCGGCGGATAAAGAGCACGTCCGGCCCTTAGCCAGTTATAGTCTCAGTATCTTCGCATCCAATATATAAATTCCCCTTCGTCCTTTTCACGCTGTGACATACTATCGGGAATGTCAGCAGACCTGAAACAAGGAGCGAATAATGAATCACAAGGCCGCCAGTCTGACCCCGGAACAAGCGCTTGCCGAGCTGGAAGCGCGCTATGAAGCCTCGGTCACGGCGTTACGCAAGGCCATCGGCGACTATATCGACCATAATACGCTCCCTGATACCGAAGCCCGTGCGGAAGGCCTTTTTGTCTACCCGCAGCTGTCGGTCTCCTGGGACGGCGCCGATCATAAAGCCCTCAAAACGCGCGCCTGGGGACGTTTCACCCATGCCGGTTGCTATACCACCACCATTACGAATCCGAAACTGTTCCGCCACTATTTGCTGGAACAGCTGACCCTGCTGTATCAGGACTATGGCGCGCATATCAGCGTCGAGCTGTCGCAGCATGAGATCCCCTATCCTTATGTGATAGATGGCTCCACCCTGACCCTCGACCGCTCGATGAGCGCTGGTCTGACGCGCTATTTTCCCACCACCGAGCTGTCACAGATTGGCGATGAGACCGCGGATGGCCTGTTCCACCCTACCGAGTTCTATCCGCTGTCGCACTTTGACGCCCGCCGCGTCGATTTTTCGCTGGCGCGTCTGCGTCACTACACCGGCACGCCGGCGGAACACTTCCAGCCCTACGTGCTGTTCACCAACTATACCCGCTATGTGGATGAGTTCGTCAGCTGGGGCTGCAGTCAGATCCTCGATCCCGACAGCCCCTATATCGCCCTCTCCTGCGCCGGCGGGATCTGGATCACTGCGGAAACGGAAGCGCCGGAACAGGCCATTTCCGATCTGGCGTGGAAGAAGCACCAGATGCCAGCCTGGCATCTGATCACCCACGACGGCAAAGGGATCACCCTGATTAACATTGGCGTCGGCCCGGCTAACGCCAAAACCATTTGTGACCATCTGGCGGTACTGCGCCCCGATGTCTGGCTGATGATTGGCCACTGCGGCGGCCTGCGTGAAAGCCAGGCTATCGGCGACTATGTGCTGGCCCACGCCTATCTGCGCGACGACCATGTGCTGGATGCGGTACTGCCGCCCGATATTCCGATCCCCAGCATTGCCGAAGTGCAGCGTGCGCTGTACGACGCCACCAAGCAGGTGAGCGGGATGCCCGGCGAGGAGGTGAAGCAGCGGCTGCGTACCGGAACGGTGGTCACCACCGACGACCGTAACTGGGAGCTGCGCTATTCTGCTTCGGCGCTGCGCTTTAATCTCAGCCGCGCGGTGGCTATCGATATGGAGAGCGCGACCATCGCCGCCCAGGGCTATCGCTTCCGCGTGCCTTACGGCACGCTACTCTGCGTCTCGGACAAGCCGCTGCACGGTGAAATCAAGCTACCGGGCCAGGCCAACCGCTTCTACGAGGGGGCTATCTCCGAGCATCTGCAGATAGGCATCCGGGCGATCGACCTGCTGCGCGCCGAGGGAGATCACATGCACTCGCGTAAGCTGCGTACCTTCAACGAACCGCCGTTCCGCTAACCGGTGACGCAGAGATAAAAAGGAAACACGCTGGCGTTCCCCGCAGGGGATCGTCAGTGCCGGGATGAGCGAAACGAACGGCCCGGCGAGAACTTTGGATGTGCGTCCACAGGGAAGCGTGGCGCGCAGAAAAGCAAAAAGCCTGCTCGAAAGCAGGCTTCTTAAATTTGGCTCCTCTGACTGGACTCGAACCAGTGACATACGGATTAACAGTCCGCCGTTCTACCGACTGAACTACAGAGGAATCGTGTGAACGGGGCGCATATTATCGATGACGCCCGGCGCTGTCAAAGCCTGTTTTCAATAAAATGAATCGTTTGCCGAATTATTCTTCACTTTGCGCAAAAAATGGCGTTCATCCCCGCAAACGGCTCAGGTTTCCTCCGACGTGGCCTTCACGCGCGGGTACTTCCACAGCCAGCGACCGCTCACCATGCGGAAGTAAAACAGCACGCCGCGCACCGCCCAGTCGAGCACCATCCCCAACCACACGCCTATCACGCCCATCCCCAGCACGATACCCAGCGTATAGCCCGCCACCACCCGGCAGCCCCACATGCCCAGCATCGACACCCACATGGTATAGCGAACGTCGCGGGCCCCCTTAAACGCGCAGGGTAAGGTCCACGACAGCGACCAGATTGGCATAAACAGGGCGTTGAGCCACAGGAGCTGCTTCACCACCTCTTTCACGTCGTCTTCATGGGTATAGAACGAGGCAATGAAGCCGGCGAACGGGGCGCTGCCCCAGGCGATCAGCGTCAGAATGATCGTCGACAGCCAAAATACGTGCCAGGCCTGGAATTCAGCCTGACCAATCTGCCCTTTTCCCAGTCGCTTACCGGTGATGATCGTCGAGGCGGAGCCGAGGGCGTTGCCCGGCAGGTTAATCAGCGAGGCCACTGAAAAAGCGATAAAGTTGCCGGCGATAACGTTGGTACCCATCCCGGCGACAAACATTTGGGTCAGCAGCTTGCCGCCATTGAACAGGACCGATTCGATACTGGCCGGGATGCCGATCCCCATCACCTCCCAGATAATGGCGAAGTTAAAGGGTTTGAAGTAGCCCTTCAGCGACAGCCTCAGCGCCGGATTGAGACCCACCATCAACACCCAGATCGTGGCTATCGCGCCAATATAGCGAGCAATCGTCAGCCCAAGACCGGCGCCGACAAACCCCAGCCCCGGCCAGGAGAAGATGCCGTAGATGAGCACGCTGCTGATTAAAATGTTGAGGATGTTCATCCCGCCGTTGATCAGCAGCGGGATTTTGGTGGTTCCGGCGCCGCGCAGTGCACCGCTACCGATCAGCGCAATCGCCGCCGCTGGATAGCTCAGCGCCGTCAGCTCCAGGTAGGTCAGGGCCAGGGCCTTAACCTGCGCAGTGGCGTCACCGGCGACAAAATCAATAATCTGCTGACCAAAGGCATGGATCACCCCCGCCAGCAAAATGGAAAACAGCGTCATAATGGCCAGCGACTGACGCGCGGCCGCTCTCGCCCGCCGCCGATCGCGCTTGCCAAGGCTAAAAGCCACCACCACCGTGGTGCCAAGATCGATGGCGGCAAAGAACGACATGATCACCATGTTAAAGCTATCGGCCAGCCCCACCCCGGCCATGGCCTCTTTTCCCAGCCAGCTGACAAGGAAGGTGCTCAATACCCCCATCAACAGCACACAGGCATTTTCCAGCAGAATGGGGACAGCGAGAGGGCTAATTTCGCGCCAGTACAGCACACGATAACGCTGACGTTTTTTAAACCAGGATGTCCGTTCGACGGCCTGGCGTACGGCGGAGGTGACGTTCAAGAGAGACCTTAGTGAGAGATGTTGAAACAACATTTCAAATGATGATTGAGAAATGGATATCCTGCAAAGTATTTTTCCTGAATAATTGTCGGAAATGACAACAAATTGTTGATGGAAGCGGCAGTTGCGCCTGAACAGGCGAATTGATGTTTGACAAAAGATTTTTCGCCGCTAAGATACGACTCCACACGATTCCTCTGTAGTTCAGTCGGTAGAACGGCGGACTGTTAATCCGTATGTCACTGGTTCGAGTCCAGTCAGAGGAGCCACATTTAAAAAGCCTGCTTTCGAGCAGGCTTTTTGCTTTTTTGCGTCGCTGACGTTAACTGAGAATCGCATCCAGCCTGGCAAGCACTTCATTGACAACGGCGTCAGGTATGCGTTCCAGACGCTTGCCGTTCCGGGCCGCCATATCGATAGTTCTGGGCTGGTCGCAGCGAATAACGCCTGTTGTTTTGGTCCCCGCCTCTTCCAGTGAAACCGTGAAGCCTGCTGTACGTGCAAAGTTTCCGCCGCTGGTGACGGGAACCACGACCGGTAGCCGGGTCAGCTTGTTAAACGATGCCTTCGATACAATGAGGACCGGACGTTTTCCACTTTGCTCGTGGCCAGCAATCGGATCCAGTGAAACAAGCCAGATTTCCCCTCTGTCCATTTACAGAATCTCCTTGCCCACCGCAGGCGCATCAATCCATTCCTGATCCTCTTCGCTCATTTCGGCGTGCGGATCGCACTGCGCCAACAGTTCCTCAAGCGAATAATGGGGCCGTTTCTGCGGTTCAATAATCAGGCAGCCATTATCTATAGTCATACCCACTTCGCTGTCTGTCGACAGCTCCAGCGCTTTCAGCACGGCGGGAGGAACCGCCAGCATGATGGATCCGCCAACCTTTTTCAGGCGAGTTTTGTACATAAAGGACCTCCGAATATTATATTTTAATATAACATCCAGGGTGGATTGTGCACTATTACTCATCAGATTCATGGTGATTTCCTTAGCGTAATAAACCGCAATCCATCGAACGACAGATCCCAGTTTTCAGCGGTGTGATGACCTGTAAAACGGCGACCATCCTGATACATCGGGCACTTCTTGCAGGTCAGGAAGCATTGTGTGCAGACGAGAACTGATTTCGTTGTAAGAAGGCGATAATAGAAAACTGATTCTGGGGTTCAAAGGATTATGGCGAATCAGATAAATAAAATGCGGCGCAGCTTCCGTATCCGGGTTGCGCCGGAGGGATATCAGCGGTAGCGCGAAGGCCAGATTTGCTCAGGCGCGATGCCCTTCCCTGCCGCCTCCCTACGCCCCGTGTATCCTCCGTGAACGCCCCCCCAGCTCAGCCTGAAAAAGCCCCCGCCAGTAGGATGAATTCACTACCGCTTGCGGGTGAGATAGCGTGGATTATCCACGCTGTATAACGTTATACCCGGAGGCACCATGAACCTCAGACAACAGCAACAGCAGGCGTTCGATCGCAGCGGAGAACCCCTTATCGTCGGCGACGTCAGCCATTGCCCGCTGCCACCCGAAACCCTCGCCGCACTGGGCCCCGATTCACCCTATGTGGTGCAGGTATACGGCTCAGGCCTGACCGGCGAGGTTTACCGGCTGCGCATCGCCGGCAAGGAGTACAATTTAAAAAAACGACGCGCCGTCGCCGGCGTCGCCAACCTCAACGGCCAGCTGTCGTTTTTAAATGAAGTGCAGTGCCGGCAGGCGTTGCAGCGGCTGAAGGATAACCCGGTCACCGCCCCGCGCTTCACCCACATCGTTCCGACGCTATATGCCGATTATCGCCTCGGCATCCTGCTCTCACCGTGGATCGATGGCGAGCTGATCCACCAGCTGACCCCGACGTTGATCGCCCAGCTATTTACGACCCTGGAAGCCTGCGAAGAACAGGGGCTGATGGAGTGGGATCTCTGTCGTGGAAATCTGCTGGTGGACCGCCAGGCGCAGCTGTGGCTGTTCGATTTTGGCTACATGTATCCCTTCGATCCGCTCAGGGAATTCAACAGCAACGGTCTGGCCGATCCGCTGTTTCACTTTGTCGAGCGCTTTGAGACCCGCTTCTTTTTTAGCTGGCTGATGACCCAGGTTCCCGGTGCGGAGCAGCAGCTGGCGCACTATCGCGATCTGAAGCGGCTGGCGGTCGAAAGCTACCGGCGTAAGCTCGCCTGGCTCCGCGCCCGACAGGCCGCCCCGCAGGTGCAGGCCCATTTTCAGCAGATAACGGCGCGCTGGGCGTCGGCGCTGGCGGACCCAGCCGCGCTGAGCCGGTTATTTGCTGTGGAGGCTTTCCGCTCCCACGTGCTGGATATCGAAGACGATCTGCATGGCCAGTCGTGTAACTTACTCACTCTGCAACGTATCGACTGGGTGATAGGCCAGCTGGAACAGCATTATCGCTTTATCGCCGACGAAGGCGGTCTGTTTTACGATAACGAAGGCAAATCACAGCAGGCGCTGCTCAGCAGCTATGCGCAGAAGCGGCAGCAGGCGCAGCGGTACCTGCAGAACGCTTCCACGCCAGGTTAGCGACGCTCGCGACCCTGCTTCTGCTTCGCCTGGTACATCAGCCGGTCAGCGGTGGCCACCAGCGCGTTGAGACTGGGATGGCTGGCGGGATCGTACTCGACGCAGCCCCAGGAGAACGCCAGCTGCCAGGGGTGAGCCGCCTGCTGGTTGAAACGGGCCACGTTGTGACTGAGCGTCTCCATCGCTGTCGCGGCATCGTGGCGGCTGGTATTGGCGAACAGAATGATAAATTCGTCCCCACCCTGCCTGGCGAGGATATCGGACTCACGGAAGGCCGCTTTCATCAAATCGGCGATGGCGATCAGCGCGCGGTCACCCTCTTCATGCCCCCAGGTATCATTGATGTACTTGAAGCGGTCGAGGTCGACAAAGGCGAGGCTTACCGGCTCCTGGCGGCGCTGGGCCGTCAGCAGGGCATACTCCGCCAGGGTGAGGAACCCCCGGCGATTAAACAGTCCCGTCAGCTCATCCGAGGTTGCCGCATCCAGCACCTTGAACTCATCCTCCACGATCGCCGCCAGATCGCTTAAAATCTGCATTTCATGGGCGGAAAACGAACGCGGCTGATGGTCCATCAGACAAAAAGACCCGACGGTCGCGCCATCCGGCAGTTGCACCGGATACCCGGCGTAAAAGCGGATAAACGGCGCCGCAATGACCAGCGGGTTATCGTGAAAGCGCTCGTCCTGCTGCATGTCGTTGACGATAAGCGGGTCGGTTTGCAGGATGGTATGGGCGCAAAATGAAATATCTCTCGGCACCGTGTCCACATCGAGGCCGGCACAGGACTTGATATGCAGGAGATCTTCCCCCACCAGACTGATGGACGCCACCGGCAGGTTATACAGCGAACGGGCAAGCCTGGTCAGGCGATCGAAGCGTTCTTCTTTTCCGCTATTCAACAGCCCGGAAGAGCGTAGCGATTGCAGGCGACGCTGCTCGTCGGGATGAAGTCCGGCTAATTTCATTGTCTCTCTCTTGTCTCTTGCGCAGAATTCTGCCGGGTTTCTACAGAGAAACCCGGCGTTTTATCCTGCCAGGGGGAAAATAGTCGTCAGGTATCCCATGAGTTAAGCAGATTTCCCCTGCTCGTCAACCAGCGCGCCCCGGCGACTGGCGACCAGGGCGCTGGCGGAATGCCATTAACGGCACTCTGCCCGGCAAAGGGGGAAGATCAGGCGCGGATAAACGCCAGCAGATCGGCGTTGATGGTATCGGCGTGGGAGGTGTGCATCCCGTGCGGGAAGCCAGGATAAATGATTAGCTGGCTGTTCGGCAGCAGTTTGTCCTGCAGAATGGCCGCATTTTTATAGGGAACCACCTGGTCGTCATCCCCCTGCATCACCAGCACCGGCAAGGTGATCGACTTAAGGTCTTCCGTCTGGTCAGTCTCTGAAAACGCCTTGATACCTTCATAATGGGCCTTGGCGCTGCCGATCATTCCCTGTCGCCACCAGTTCTGGATCGTCCCCTGCGACACTTCTGCCCCGTCACGATTGAAGCCATAGAACGGGCCAGAGGCGACGTCGAGATAGAACTGGGCGCGGTTCGCCGCCAGCGCTTTGCGGAAACCATCAAACACCTCGATCGGCGTACCGCCCGGATTCTGCTCGGTTTTCACCATCAGCGGCGGGACGGCGCTGATCAATACCGCTTTCGCCACCCGCCCCTGCGGCTGGCCGTAGCGGGCGACGTAGCGGGCGACCTGGCCGCCGCCAGTGGAGTGCCCGACGTGGACCGCATTGTGCAGATCCAGATGTTCCACCACCGCCGAAACGTCCGCCGCGTAATGGTCCATATCGTGCCCCTCGCTAACCTGATCGGAGCGGCCATGACCCCGACGGTCGATAGCGATGACCCGAAAACCTTCGGCAAGGAAAAACAACATCTGGTTATCCCAGTCGTCGGCGCTCAGGGGCCAGCCGTGATGAAAGACAATCGGCTGAGCTTCCTTTGGACCCCAGTCTTTGAAGTAAATGTTGACGCCGTCTTGGGTGGTGACAAATGCCATGTTACAGACTCCTCTTTCAGGATAACCAGCCTGCAGGCCCGTGCCTGGGCTGAACGCCGACGGCGGCCGGCAGGAGTGCCGACCGCACAGGAATGTGATGCCTGTAACAGTGTAGAAGAAATTTGTCACCACGCCGGGTGACTTACCCCGTCTCGTTTCATTTGCCTCCCGGACTCACTTACGCCGCACTCTCCAGCTGCCTGATGCGCACGATCAGCGCGCCGAGCAGCGACAGGTCCAGCAGCACGGCGAAGGCGAAGCACACGCCGCTGCGCCCGGCCCCGGCAGTGTGTTGGGCCAATAGCGTCGCCGCGATGACAACGACCACGCTCAGCAGCGTTGCGCCACCGAGTCTGGGCCCACACTGCATCGACCGTCCCGCCGCAATCCGCCAGGCGACAGCCGCCCCCGCCCCGCCACACGCCACGCCCGGCAGCATGGCGGGCCAGTCCTGCCCGCCATACCAGGCCACCAGTGCCAGCAGCCAGCCGGCCGCCGACAGCAGAAAGGCCCAGCGCGTCGCCGCCAGGGGCGAGCGATAAAGCCAGGAATGCCCGCGTGTGGATCCCCACCCGGCGCCGCAGGCGGCGCTCAGTGCCGTCAGCAGACTCAGCGTGCCGGTCACGCCGATAACGGGAACCATGTTTAACAGCAAGGCTCCGGCGGCAAAAGCCACGCTCAGGGCGATGGCGCGGCCACGCGGCTCGATAATCCCCGCCGCGTCCGCGGCGGTGTAGCGGCTTACAACGTGCATAATTGACTCCTGACAGGCGAAGCAGCATGAATTTAATTCATGCCACTGTCTTTACATGCCCGTAGCCTAGCGCCACTATATTGCCTTACACAAACGCATAGTTTTCAGCCATAGATGAGAAAAACTCAGCCATGAGAACACCCCGTCTACCGCCGCTGGGGGCGCTGCGCGCCTTTCATGCCGTCGCCCGCCACCGCAGTTTTAAACAGGCCGCCGGGGCGCTCGGCGTCAGCGCGACGGCGGTCAGCCATCAGATTAAACTGCTGGAGTCGGTGCTGGAGTGCCGGGTGTGCGAACGCAGCGCACAGGGCGTTAGTCTGACTGCGGATGGCGAGATCCTCTACGCCGCCACGCAGCGCGCTTTTAGCGCCCTGGAACAGGCCGTCGTCCAGATCGCTCATGCCCGTCAGCCACCATCCTTAACCGTCACCACCACCTCCAATTTTCTCACCCACTGGCTGGTGCCACGGCTGGCGGACTTTACCGCTCGCTTTCCGGCTATCGACCTGCGTCTGCACACCAGCGTCGAACGGGTGGATCTACAGTTGGGTACCGTGGACGCCGCGATTCGCTATCGTGAAACGCCGGAACCAGACCTGTGCTGTACGCTGCTGTATGAGGATCGTTTTATCGTGGTCGCCAGCCCGTCCCTGGGCCTCGCCCGGCCTGAAGATCTGCAGCGGGTGACGCTGTTTCACGTCGCCAACCGCCGCGTGCCGGCCGACTCGCCAAACTGGGAGAACTGGCGCCGCCGCTATGGGCCGTCGACGCTGAATATTGATGCGGGGTTAACCTTTAGCGATGAGACCCATGCCCTGCAGGCGGCGGTGGCCGGCCAGGGGGTGGTGATCGCCAGCGAACTGCTGGCGCGGGATCTGCTGCAGCGCGGGGTGTTGTCCGCGCCGTTTAGCTGTGCATTACCAGGCGCCTGCTACTACCTGGTCACCACCGAGGCTGCGGCGCAGCGCGCGGATATTATCGCTCTGCGGGAGTGGCTGGTCGGCCAGATGGTATTAGGTGACGGTCGCCATCCGGCGGAAGAGTAGCGGGCTTACCAGCCGCAAACGTTGGTCTCTTCATCGGACTCGTAGCCGCGAACGATATTGATCAGATCCTTCACCGTATCAGCGGCGGTGAGCGGGTCGCGCAGCGCCGCCAGCGAGGAAAAGGTTTTATCAACCGAGACGCCGTTATTATTATTGGTGACGGTTAACACCCACTCCTCTTCTTCATTGCCAGCTGGCAGGTCATCCAGCAGACTATTTACCGCCTCCACCGCGTGCTGCGGAATATAAAGCGCCATCGGTTTGAGATATATTTTTTCGCGTTTTTCCTGACGCTGGCCATTCTCAACTGCCAAGGCATAGCCTTTATTTTCGCTGTTCATCTCTTGTTATCCCTCGATGAGAATTTTCGGATCGACGTAAAAGTCGACATTAAAAACCGTGTCCTCGCTGAGCGCCTCAATACAGTGCCATTTCTCCGGCGGAAAAACGCCAAACTGCCCGGCTTCAATGGTCAGCGTTTCAACAGGCTCGGGGCTGGTTTCATCGGCATAGCCGAGATAGCGGATCGCCCCCTGCATCACCGAGAGACGAGGATAGACGCCCTGCCGGGTGCCGACATCCAGATGGCGACGCCAGATAGAGGCCGGGGCGGTCTCTTTGGTCCACAGCGGCGTGCTGCGGGTATGAACGTAATGGGTGGGAATAATGATTCGCTGCATGATGGTGCCTCACTTTACCGTCTCAAATGCGACGTTCAGAAATAGCCTATATGATGCATATCATATACCCCTTTTAAACGCTAAGGATATTATTTTGTTGCTGCTTTTACCGTCTACTCCTTTTTATACCTCTCAGGGATTAGCGACGCGGTAAAATAAAAAAGGCGATTTCAGGATCCTGAAATCGCCCGGGAGAATAAAAGTAAACGCGTTAAAAATTTGTTAGCGCAGCGGACTCGGCTTGCCGATTAAATACCCCTGGACCAGGTCGCACCCCAGCGCCTGCAGCGAGGTCAACTGCTCTTCGGTTTCCACGCCTTCCGCCACAATACGCATATGCAGACTCTTCCCCATACTGATAATCAGGCGAACGATATCCAAATCGTCTTTTTGCTCCGGAATATTGATAACAAACGAGCGGTCAATTTTGATTTTATCGAACGGGAAGTAGCTTAAACGGGACAGGGAAGAATAGCCGGTACCAAAGTCATCAATGGAAATCTGAATGCCCTGCTCGCGCAGCTGGCTGAGAATTTCCAGCGAACGGGTATTCTCATTGAACACGTCCGACTCGGTGATCTCCAGATCCAGGCGTCGCGGATCGAGGCCGGTCTGCTGCAGCACGCCGATAATGGTATCGGTCAACGACGTGTTCATCAGTTGAATCGGCGAAACGTTGACCGAGACTTTTAGCGGCGTCGCCCAACTGGCCGCTTCGGCGCAGGCGGTTTTCAGCACCCACTCGCCGAGGGTATTGATCAGGCCGATTTTCTCCGCGACGGGAATAAACACCGTTGGCGGCACAGCGCCGCGCACGGGATGGAACCAGCGAACCAGCGCTTCATAACCGTAGATTTCGCGCGTGACGGTATCGGCGATCGGCTGGTAGTAGACTTTAAATTCGTCATGAGCCAGCGCCTGCAGCAGATCATCTTCAAATGATTTATTCTCCTGCAGGCGCTGCAGCATGCCCGGCCGGAAAATTTGCACATGACCGCTGCCCTCTTTTTTCGCCTCGTACAGCGCAAGGTCAGCACACTTGTACAGATAATCGGTCCGGCTTTCGCCGTCAGAGATAACGATCCCGATGCAGGCGTCGATATTAATCTGCGCATCGTAGATCTGATAGGGCTGGCTGATCTTCTCCCGGATAACATTGGCGCGCTCGAGGGCCATCTCTTCAGTCAGATCGTAAGAGAGCATCGCGAACTCATCGCCGCCGAGGCGATACAGCGTCTCGGAGGTTTTGCGGAAAAAAGAGAGACGACTGGCCAGATCCTGCAGCAGCTTATCGCCAGCATCATGGCCGAGGGTATCGTTCACATCCTTAAAGCTGTCGAGGTCGAACAGCATCACCACCGCGCACCCCTGATAGGGGCGCACCTGGTTGACAATCTCCTGCAACCGCTGCCAGAAAGAGAGACGATTCGGCATACCGGTCAGCGAATCATGGTAGGCATCGTACTGCAGTCGGCGGTTCTGTACCTGCAACTTCTCTTTCGAGGCCTGCAGATCGTTGGCCAGCGTCTTCATGCGCACATGGGCGCGACGCAGGTTATTATTCTGCCGGAGCATCAACAGGCCGAGGGTAATACACATGGCGATCAGCAGAATGGAGATCACCGAGTAGATATAATAAAGATGCTGGATTTTATCATGCGTGATATTAACGATATTAATATCTTGCGTCAGGGTGGCGGCGGCCATTGAGGTCAGGGGGCCATCCAGTTCACTCAACACCGGCAGGATCTGTTTGACCTGCTCCGGCGTCATGGTATCAACTTGTTTATCAAGCAGATGAAGATTACGAATCAGCGTCGCGACCACCGTCTTCCGCTGTTCGCTTTTATTAATAAATTTACCCAGATCGCCCTGCTGCAGGAGTTCGATCTGGCTCATCATGATCTCCAGGCGCAGGCGCACCTCATCGTGGTCCGCCCCTTCGGCCCCGATCGCCATTCCCGCCAGACGAGACTCCAGTCGCATATATTCCGACACCATCTGCGACATTGACCACGAGTCTGTATAGCGGGTAAATTTTTGCAACTCACTTTGTCGCTCATGCACCAGATAGGTAATATATCCGGTAACAATAAATAACGACAAAATAATAGCCGTGAGTATTCGATTCAAGATCCAACCCTTACTCTATAATAATCTTAGAAACTTGCCAGGCCGATCGGGAATAATAGATCTGGTTTTGT
>NZ_PJDK01000103.1:0-14938 GCF_002837615.1 Klebsiella sp. X1-16S-Nf21 | reverse complement strand
GTCCAGCGAGGCGCCCAGCTTCAGCTGCACCCAGGGAAAACCGGTGCGCATCCGCTTCAGGAAGCCCTTATTCAGCGCTTCCGCTTCGTTCATCATCAGCCCGTGGCTGACGTCAATACCGGCCTGCTGCAGACGATACAGACCGCGCCCCGCCACCTGCGGGTTTGGGTCTTGCATCGCAGCGACCACGCGGCTAACGCCGGCGGCGATCAACGCATCGCAGCACGGCGGCGTACGGCCATGGTGGCTGCAGGGCTCAAGGGTGACGTAGGCGGTGGCGCCCTGCGCCTTTTCGCCGGCCATGCGGAGCGCGTGCACTTCAGCATGCGGCTCGCCGGCGCGATAGTGAAAGCCCTCGCCGACGATTTCGCCGTCTTTCACAATGACGCAGCCGACATTAGGGTTAGGATGGGTGGTAAAGCGTCCGCGCGTGGCAAGCTTCAGCGCTCGCGCCATGTACATTTCGTCCTGCATGGCTTAGTCCTGTAAGCGGGCGATCTCTTCGCCGAATTCTTTGATGTCTTCAAAGCTGCGATAGACCGACGCAAAGCGAATATAGGCGACTTTATCCAGCTTTTTCAGCTGCTCCATCACCAGATTGCCAATCATTTTGCTGGCCACTTCGCGCTCGCCGGTGCCGCGCAGATGGGTTTTGATATGGTTGACCGCCATTTCCACGTCATCGGCGCTAACCGGACGTTTCTCCAGCGCTTTCAGCATCCCGCTGCGCAGCTTGTCTTCGTTGAAGGGTTCACGCACATCGTTACTCTTCACCACCCGGGGCATCACCAGCTCCGCCACTTCGAAGGTGGTAAAGCGTTCATTACAGACCAGGCACTGCCGACGGCGACGCACGGAAGAGCCTTCCCCCACCAGACGAGAGTCGATCACTTTGGTATCCACGGCGAAACAGAAAGGGCAATGCATAGCGCGTCCTGACAGGTAGTTAAACTGAAGGGTAGTTTACCGCGAAGTGACCTGACTACAAAGAAAGAGCTTTTGAGACAAAGGATCTATGAGAGAGGCAGGCGGTTTGGCTACCATTAAGCATCCTCTGCAAACGGAATCCTGACCATGACAAGACGTTACCTGAAACTCGCCATCGCGGGCAGCCTGTTTACCCTGACCGCCTGCGCCCAGCAAAGCGAAATCCGCCAGATGCACCAGAGCGTGAGTACCCTGAGCCAGGAGATGACCCAGCTCAATCAGCAAACGATCAAAATCACCCAACAAAACGCGCTGAACGCCAAATCCACCCGCGGCGTCTATCTGCTGCCGGAGGCCAAAACCCCGGCGCGGCTGGAGAGCCAGATCGGCACCCTGCGCATGTCGGTGGGCAGCATTACGCCGGACGGCGACGGGTCACGCCTGACTTTACGCATTCAGGGTGAATCCAACGATCCGCTGCCGGCCTTTACCGCCACCGTCGCCTCCGGGCAGATCACCGGCACCACCCACAGCTATCAGGAAGTCAATGTTCAGGATCAGCTGATTAGCGCCCCGGCCAGCATCCTCGCCCCCAGCGATGTGGATATCCCGTTGCGTCTGAACGTGACGCCCGACAAAGTCGGTTTTATTCGCGTCCACGATATCCAGCCCGCCGCCGCACAGTAAATCTTCACGCCGGGCCCTGCCCCGCCCGGCTACCTCCAGCTCCGTCTTTCTTATCCACTTACAACTTTTCACAAGAGTTCATTAGAAATCGTTCTGTATGGCGATTTTCAGTAGCATTTTGTCAAGAAATGCATAGAATCGTGAACGCAATCGATTACGCATGTTCTGGTTATGTGAAACAACACGTATTTTTGTGAGCAATGATTCCTATAATAGACCCCCACAGAAAGACGAAATATTTAGAAACGCTTCGGCACTTCTTTTAACGCCTTCAGGCTCAATTTAAACAGTGGCATTACTATGAAAAAAACATTACTGGCAGCGGGTGCGGTTGTGGCGCTCTCCACTTCTTTTACTGCGGGCGCGGCAGAAAACGATAAACCGCAGTACCTGTCTGACTGGTGGCACCAGAGTGTTAACGTGGTGGGCAGCTACCACACCCGTTTTGGACCGCAGATCCGTAACGATACCTACCTGGAATATGAAGCGTTCGCCAAAAAAGACTGGTTTGATTTCTACGGCTATATCGATGCCCCGGTATTCTTCGGCGGCAACAGCACGGCAAAAGGTATCTGGAACAACGGCTCGCCGCTGTTTATGGAGATCGAACCGCGTTTCTCTATCGATAAGCTGACCAATACCGATCTGAGCTTCGGGCCGTTCAAAGAGTGGTACTTCGCGAACAACTATATCTACGATATGGGCCGTAACGACTCTCAGGAGCAGAGCACCTGGTATATGGGTCTGGGTACCGATATCGATACCGGCCTGCCGATGAGCCTGTCACTGAACGTCTACGCCAAATACCAGTGGCAGAACTACGGCGCGTCCAACGAAAACGAGTGGGACGGCTACCGCTTCAAAGTGAAATACTTCGTGCCGCTGACCGACCTGTGGGGCGGCTCGCTGAGCTACATCGGTTTCACCAACTTCGACTGGGGTTCTGATCTCGGCGATGACAACTTCTACGATCTGAACGGGAAGCACGCGCGCACCAGCAACTCCATCGCCTCCAGCCACATCCTGGCGTTGAACTACGCGCACTGGCACTACTCGGTGGTGGCCCGTTACTTCCATAACGGCGGCCAGTGGGCTGACGATGCCAAGCTGAACTTCGGCGATGGCGATTTCAGCGTCCGCTCGACCGGCTGGGGTGGTTACTTCGTGGTAGGTTACAACTTCTAATTGCGGATACAGCAAGACAGCGCCCGGGCCAGCCGGGCGTTTTTATTTCTCCCACACGTCGCACCGCACTTTGCGCAGAAAATCGCTTAACGAGCGATCGGCACACTCGCTGAATCGACGCTCGGTCGCCCTGACCGCCAGACAACGGTCGAGGCGAAAGTTACGATAATCATTACGCAGCTCGCACCAGGCCACCAGCAGCCAGCGCTCCCCCCAGAAAAACAGCCCCAGCGGCAGCACGTCGCGCTCGGTTACCCGGCCAGACTCATCCTGATAGCGCAACTGCAGCACCTGCTGGCCGGAGACCGCCTGATGAATGACGTCAAAATAGGTTTTGGCATAACGATGGGCACCGAGATCGGGGGCAAACAGGCGGGTCTGCTCCGCCTGGCGCCGGCGCGCCTCCGGCAGGATCGCCAGCATCTTCTCCTGGGCGGATTCCAGCGATTGCGACAGCGCCTCACCGCCCCAGGTTTTCAGCAACCGAATCGCGGCGATCAGCGCTTCGGATTCTTTGGTGGTCAGCATCAGCGGCGGCAGATCGTAGCCCGCCAGCAGGCGATAACCACTCCCCGCCTCGCCCTCCACCGGCACGCCGGAGAGGGAGAGATCGCGAATATCGCGATACACGGTGCGCTCCGACACGCCCAACCGCTCCGCCAGCAGCGCGGCGGTAGTGAGCCGCCTGCCGCGCAGGATCTGCACAATCTGAAATAAACGGTCGGCGCGTCGGGTCATGTCTCACTTCACAAAACGTTTAGGTTAAGCCGGCTGGTGCAGGCCGACGCGGTTGCCCTCGCTGTCAGTAAACAGCGCGATGGTGCCAATATCATTCGGCAGCGTCAGCGGCCCGAAAACACACGCCCCACCCGCCGAGGCAATGCGGTCCAGGGTGGCGGCAAGATGGTCTGTATGCAGGTAAATAATAGCGCCCTGCACTGAAGGGGCGATACCCTCAAATTTGGCCAACGCGCCGCCAGGGGCCGGATCCTGATGCGGGAACACCGCCAGCTCGGCGCAGTCCATGGTTTCGCGACGCAGCGTCACCTGCATCACCGGCTCATAAAACGCGACGGCGCGATCCATATCGGCGACCGGAATTTCAAACCAGTTAATCACGTTATTCATACTTCCTCCTGCTCGTTAGTGAGTTCAGAAGGAGTGTATGGGAGGGCTCCTGACAGCATACTGTCAGCAGGTTTTATCGCGGACAAAAAAAATCCCGGCCGCCTGGGCCGGGATGGCTTTATCTCAACTGAACCGGATTACGGCAGAATAGACGGCTGGTCCGCCCCTTCTTTTTCGACCTTCTGCTGCAGCAGATGCTCGCGCTTCATACCCAGTTTCAACGCCAGCGCAGAGGCGACGTAGATAGAGGAAGCCGTACCGATGGAGACACCGATCAGCATGGTCAGCGAGAAGCCTTCCAGAATCGGGCCGCCGAACAGGAACAGCATCAGGATCACCATCAGGGTGGTCCCGGAGGTGATCAAGGTACGGTGCAGCGTCTGGGTCAACGACACGTTGAAGATCTCGTACGGCGTACCGCGGCGGATCTTACGGAAGTTTTCACGGATACGGTCCGATACCACAATACTGTCGTTCAGCGAGTAGCCGATAACCGACATCAACGAGGCCACAATGGTCAGGTCGATCTCGATATGGAACAGCGACAGTACGCCCATGGTGATCACCACATCGTGCGCCAGGGCGATAACCACCCCGGCAGCCAGACGCCATTCGAAGCGGAAGCCGACGTAGATCAGGATACAGACCAGCGCGGCAATCAGCGCCAGGGCGCCAGTTTGCGCGAGGTCCGCGCCGACGCTCGGGCCGACAAACTCAATTCGCTTCACCGCCGCATTCTGGCTGGTCGATTCGTTAATCACCGTCACGACCTTGCTGCCCAGTTCCTGGCTGACGTTGGCGTCATGCACCGGCGGCATACGTACCATGATGTCGCGGCTGCTGCCAAAGTTCTGCACCTGCGGCTCTTCAAAGCCCGCTTTCTGCAGGGAGTCGCGCATCTGGTCCAGATCGACCGGCTTCTCAAGGGTAATCTCGATCACCGTACCGCCGGTGAAATCGAGCCCCCAGTTAAAGCCGCGGACGCCGATGATGGCGATCGACACAATCAGCAGAAAACCTGAAATGCCGAAGGCCCAGTAGTCCCAGCGCATAAAGTCCCAGACTTTACGGCCGTGGTTCAATTGTTCAACAGTATATTCCTGTGCCACAACGCACTCCTCAGATAGACAGCTTTTTAACGCGCTTGCCGCCGTACAGCAGGTTCACGATGGCACGGGTGCCGACGATAGCGGTAAACATTGAGGTCGCGATACCGATACCGGTGGTAATCGCAAACCCTTTAATGGCACCGGTACCGACCGCGTACAGGATGATCACTTTGATAAGCGTCGTCACGTTGGCGTCGAAGATCGAGCTGAACGCGCCGCGATAACCTTCGTCAATCGCCTGCTGAACGGTACGCCCGTTGCTCAGCTCTTCTTTGATACGCTCGTTGATCAGAACGTTAGCATCGACCGCCACCGCAAGGGTTAACACGATACCCGCGATGCCCGGCATGGTCAGCGTCGCCCCCGGGATCAGGGACATAATGCCGACAATCAGCACCAGGTTGGCAATCAGCGCCGAGGTCGCAATCAGACCGAACTTCTTATAGAAGAGGATCATGAACAGGATAGAGACCACCAGGCCGGCCAGACAGGCTTCCAGACCCTGCTTGATGTTCTGCATACCAAGGGTTGGGCCGATAGTCCGCTCTTCGACGATCTGAATCGGGGCAATCAGCGCACCGGCACGCAGCAGCAGCGACAGCTGGCGTGCTTCGTTCGGGTTGCTGATACCGGTGATACGGAAGCTGTTACCCAGACGCGACTGGATGTTGGCGATGTTAATCACCTCTTCCTCTTTCGCCAGGATAGCGCGACCGTTAGCGTCTTTCTTACCGCTGTCTTTATACTCCACGAACAGGGTCGCCATCGGCTTACCGATATTGTCCTTGGTGAAGTTAGACATGATATTACCGCCCGCGCTGTCCAGCGAGATGTTGACCTGCGGCTGGTTGTACTCATCCATGCTGGAGGTCGAGTCGGTGATATGGTCACCGGTCAGGATCACTCGCTTGTACAGCACCACCGGCTGGCCTTCACGCGTCTCTTTCACTTCCGAGTCGCCCGGCACGCGGCCAGAGGCAGCGGCGGACTGGTCCACGTTGGTATTGACCAGACGGAACTCGAGGGTCGCGGTTGCGCCAAGGATCTCTTTCGCCCGCGCGGTATCCTGGATACCCGGCAGCTCAACCACGATGCGGTCAGCACCCTGACGCTGAACCAGCGGTTCGGCGACGCCCAGCTGGTTCACACGGTTACGCAGAATGTTAATGTTCTGCTGAACCGCGTACTCACGGGCTTCTTTCAGGCGCTCATCGGTCATCACCGCTTTCAGGCTGTTGTCACCCTGAGAGGAAATAACCAGATCGCGATGGCGAGGGCTGAGATAAGAGATAGCCTGGTCGCGCGCCGCGCTGTCGCGGAAGACGATGCTCAGACCATAGTTGTCTTCCTTGCGCACGGTCGCGTAAGGAATGCCTTTGTCACGCAGTTCGCTGCGCAGGCTGTCGATGTTCTGTTCCTGCAGCTTGCCTAACGCGGTGTCCATGTCGACTTCCATCAGGAAGTGCACGCCGCCGCGCAGATCAAGACCCAGCTTCATTGGCTCGGCATAGAGTGCCGCCAGCCAGCGTGGGGTTGCCGGAGCAAGGTTTAGCGCCACGACGTATTTGTCACCCAGCACGGTAAGCAGCGCTTCACGCGCACGCAGCTGGGTATCAGTGGTGTCGAAGCGCGCAAGAATAGCGCCCTCTTCCAGTGCCACAGACTTCGCGGTTATTTTTTCTTCTTGTAAAGTTTTCTGGACCTGGATCAGCGTTTGCTCACTGGCGGCGACGCCGCGCGCGCCAGTGATTTGAACAGCCGGATCCTCACCATACAGGTTGGGAAGCGCATAGATCAGGCCGACGACAATGACGACGACCAGCATGACGTACTTCCACAAAGGATAACGGTTTAACACGGCAGTTCCCTTTGGGAAAAGTTAGATTACAGCGCCTTCATGGTGCCTTTCGGCAGAACGGCAGCAACGAAGTCACGTTTGATAACCACTTCAGTGGTATCGTTCAGCGCGATAGCAATGTAGCCAGTTTCCGCTACTTTGGTCACGCGACCGACCAGACCGCCGTTGGTCAGCACTTCATCACCTTTGGCGATGGAGTTCATCAGGTTCTTGTGTTCCTTGGTGCGCTTCTGCTGTGGACGCAGGATCATGAAGTAAAAAATCAGACCGAACACCACCAGCATCAGAATCAGAGACATCGGGCTGCCCTGCGCCGGTGCACCCGTTGCCGCTACCGCATCAGAAATAAAAAAGCTCATTGAAATTCCCTCATTATTAAAATTAATCAACGTTCAAAGGAGGCACGGTGCGCCCCTGACGTTGGTAAAAATCGGTCACGAAGCTCTCTAATTTACCCTCTTCGATAGCCTTGCGTAAACCAGCCATTAAACGCTGATAGTAGCGCAGGTTATGAATGGTATTGAGACGCGCGCCCAATATTTCGTTGCAACGGTCGAGGTGATGCAAGTAAGCGCGTGAATAATTGCGACATGTATAGCAATCACACTCGGCGTCCAGCGGTGCGGTATCGCTTTTGTGCTTCGCGTTGCGGATTTTCACCACGCCGTCGGTGACGAACAGGTGGCCGTTACGCGCGTTGCGCGTCGGCATGACGCAGTCGAACATATCGATACCGCGACGTACCCCTTCCACCAGATCTTCCGGCTTCCCGACGCCCATCAGGTATCGTGGTTTATCGGCCGGGATCTGCGGGCAGACGTGCTCCAGAATACGGTGCATGTCTTCCTTCGGCTCACCGACCGCCAAACCGCCGACAGCGTAGCCATCAAAGCCAATCTCTACCAGACCTTTCACCGAGATATCACGTAAATCTTCGTAAACGCTGCCCTGAATGATGCCGAACAGCGCATTTTTATTGCCAAGGCTATCGAAACGGTCACGGCTGCGCTTGGCCCAGCGCAGAGACATTTCCATCGAGCGCTTGGCGTAATCCCAGTCTGCCGGGTACGGCGTACATTCGTCGAAGATCATCACGATGTCGGAACCGAGATCGTATTGAATCTCCATCGATTTTTCCGGATCGAGGAAAATAGGATCGCCGTTGATCGGGTTGCGGAAATGGACGCCCTGCTCGGTGATCTTACGGATATCGCCAAGGCTGAACACCTGGAAGCCGCCGGAGTCGGTAAGGATCGGTCCTTTCCACTGCATAAAATCGTGCAGATCGCCATGCAGCTTCATGATCTCCTGACCCGGGCGCAGCCACAGGTGGAAGGTGTTGCCGAGAATAATCTGCGCGCCGGTGGCTTCCACTTCTTCCGGCGTCATCCCTTTGACGGTGCCGTAGGTGCCAACGGGCATAAAGGCCGGTGTTTCCACCACGCCGCGCTCAAACACCAGGCGACCGCGGCGGGCGCGACCGTCGGTGGTATCCAGTTCAAATTTCATGCTTGCTCCTGCGTCAGAAAAACAGTCCGACGTTTTCATACTCGCCACGGAATGATTCCGTGGCTAAAAAATGCGTCATGGCGTCCAAAACGCCGGCGGGCCGGCCTTGTCAGGGACGCTCAGAAATAGCCTGCGGATTGTACGTGATAAACATCGCATCCCCGTAGCTAAAAAAGCGATATTTCTGCTCCACCGCCACCTTATAGGCGTTCATGGTGTGCTGATAACCCGCAAACGCCGACACCAGCATAATCAGTGTGGATTCAGGGAGATGGAAGTTGGTTACCAGCGCATCGATCACCTGGTACTGATAACCCGGGTAGATGAAAATCTGCGTATCGTCGAAGAACGGCGCGATCAGGGCGTCTTTCGCCGCCTGCGCCGCGCTCTCCAGCGAGCGTACCGAGGTGGTGCCTACCGCAATCACGCGGTTGCCGCGCGCTTTCGCCGCCAGCACCGCATCGACCACCTCCTGCGGCACTTCCGCATATTCAGAGTGCATGGTGTGCTCTTCAATGCTGTCGACGCGCACCGGCTGGAAAGTCCCCGCCCCCACGTGCAGGGTGACAAACGCCATCTCAACGCCTTTGGCGCGCAGTTTGTCCAGCAGCGGTTCGTCGAAGTGCAGACCGGCGGTCGGGGCGGCTACCGCGCCCGGCCTGGTGCCGTAGACGGTTTGATAGAGTTCGCGATCAGCGTCTTCGTCCGGGCGGTCAATGTAGGGCGGCAGCGGCATATGGCCGATCCCGTTGAGGATCTCCAGCACCGGACGCTCGTCGTTAAATTCCACTTCAAACAGCGCGCCATGACGCGCCAGCATCGTGGCCTTAATGCTCTCGTCATCGCCCAGCAGCAGCTCGGCGCCCGGCTTCGGCGCTTTTGAGGCGCGAATATGGGCCAGGATGCGCTTATCATCCAGCATCCGCTCCACCAGCACTTCAATCTTGCCGCCGCTGGCCTTGCGGCCGAACAGACGCGCCGGGATCACCCGGGTGTTGTTAAACACCAGCAGATCGCCGGGATTGAGCTTATCGAGGATGTCGGTGAAGGTGCCATGCGTCAGCGCGCCCGTCGGCCCGTCCAGGGAGAGCAGGCGGCAGCTGCTGCGCTCAGGCATCGGATAGTGGGCGATCAGAGATTCGGGTAGTTCAAAAGCAAAATCGGTAACGCGCATGACGGTAACTCAGACTGAATAAAGAGGCGGGTAGTCTAGTGCCGGGGCGTTCCGCCTGCAACCTTTACCCCTCCGGATGAATGACATAATCTATATTCCAAATCATTCCGAATGCCGCCATGCGGCAACCGAATGCCTTACCGGTGGCAAAGGTGCCGCGCGCAGCCAGGCAGCATGCCATGCGGACACCGAGGCGCCGTTCAGCGCAACATCGGTGATTCCACCTGCCCGCTCGTATTTAAAGGATGTCGTTTTATGAATTTTCTCGCCCACCTGCACCTCGCCCATCTCGCCGACAGCTCGCTGCCCGGCAACCTGATGGCCGATTTTGTGCGCGGCAACCCGCAGGGCGACTATCCGGCGGAGATCATCGACGGCATCTATATGCATCGCCGGATTGACGTGATGACTGACAACCTGGCGGAAGTCAAAGAGGCGCGGGAGTGGTTTCGCCCGCAAACCCGTCGCGTCGCCCCCATCACCCTCGATGTCATGTGGGATCATTTCCTGTCGCAGCACTGGGCGCAGCTCTCCCCTGACCTGCCGCTGGACGAGTTCGTGCGCTACGCCGAGCAGCAGATCGTCCCCATCCTGCCCGACTCGCCGCCACGCTTCGTCAATCTGAATCAGTACCTGTGGTCGGAGCGCTGGCTGGAGCGCTATCAGGAGATGGATTTTATTCAGCGCGTGCTTAACGGCATGGCCAGCCGCCGTCCGCGTCTCGACGCCCTACGCGATTCCTGGCAGGATCTGGATACCCACTACGACCAGCTGGAGGGGCAGTTCTGGCGCTTTTATCCGCAAATGATGCGCCTGGCAGAAAACAAACAGCTGTAATAGCCACGTGATTGATAGGTAAAAGCTGGCTGAACGATTGTTAGCGCCTCTTTGTGTTATTAGCGGCCAGGCTCTATACTTGCCCGCGTTGCGTTCCAAATAACCTTAGTAATTACAGGAGAATCAAATGGTTCTGGTCACTCGTCAAGCGCCGGATTTTACTGCAGCCGCTGTGCTGGGTAATGGTGAGATCGTTGAGAAATTCAATTTCAAACAGCACACCAACGGTAAACCTACCGTTCTGTTCTTCTGGCCGATGGACTTTACTTTCGTGTGCCCGTCTGAGCTGATCGCGTTCGACAAACGTTACGAAGAATTCCAGAAACGCGGCGTGGAAGTGGTTGGCGTTTCCTTCGATTCCGAGTTCGTTCACAACGCATGGCGTAACACCCCGGTAGACCAGGGCGGTATCGGCCCGGTTAAATACGCGATGGTTGCTGACATCAAACGTGAAATCCAGAAAGCTTACGGTATCGAGCATCCGGACGAAGGCGTAGCGCTGCGCGGCTCTTTCCTGATCGACGCTAACGGCGTGGTACGCCACCAGGTGGTTAACGACCTGCCGCTGGGCCGTAACATCGACGAAATGCTGCGTATGGTTGATGCGCTGCAGTTCCACGAAGAGCACGGCGAAGTCTGCCCGGCGCAGTGGGAAAAAGGAAAAGAAGGTATGGCTGCTTCTCCGGAAGGCGTAGCAAAATACCTGACCGAAAACGTCTCCAGCCTGTAATCGGCACGCGTTTTAATAAAAGGCTCGCTCAGGCGGGCCTTTTTTGTTAGCGGTGTCAAAATTTAAGAAAATGACCCGCCGATATTTGTGACCAGAGATACACTTCTGCCGAAAAAATTCGCCCTACCTCTCACTTTTTCTCTGTCAAATTTCAGCGTCAAAATACAAAGCCTTCATAACCCACTAAAAAATAAATAAATTATTTATATCGTTTTCTGCCGGTACTTTGCCGTCGATGTGATCCCCATCAATATTTAAAACCCCGGATGTGATCTCATCCATCATTTTCATCAATGTATTTAGTCATGATTTTACTCAGGAACAGGAATACGTTCAGGAGCTGAGGATGGAAATTATTTTTGACCCGTCGTTAATCGCCCTTAAGCAGAATATTTCCCGTGCGGAAGAGGCCATCGAACTGGCGGGTTTATTACTCGCCAGGCGTCAGATTTGCAGCGCCGAATATGTCAACGAGATGCTGACGGTATATGAAGATTTCGGCGCCGCTATCGTCATAGACGACGGGATTGCCATGCCGCACGCCCGGCCGGAAAAAGGGGCATTGCAAACCGGATTTTCGCTTGTCACCACCGCCACGCCAATCTCCTTCGGCCACGATGAGTTCGATCCGGTTACCGTGATCATCGCTATCGCCGGCGCGGACGCTGACAGTCATATCAAAATGATCCAACTGATAGCCTCGCTGATCGAGTCAGATATTGTGACCTTCCTTCAGCAGGAAAATGACGTGAATTCAGTCTTACATTTCATCCAAAAACAAATGGAGTAGTCATTATGTTAGTTATCAGAACAGTTTGTGGTAACGGTATTGGCAGTTCATTGATGGCTGCGAATAATGTCAAAAAGATCTGTGAAGAATTAGGTATCAAAGCGGACGTCGCCTCGGTCGATTTTGCTAACGCCGTCGGCGAAAAAGCCGACCTTTACGTCACGATCAAAGAACTGGCAAATCAATTTCCAGCCCACTGTCATGTCGCCATCATTCGCAGCTATGTCCATAAAGCGAAAATCGCCGAGGATATTACCGACGCGCTGACCAAAATTGCGGCGAATCACTCTTAATTAACATAGAGGGAACGACCATGCAGGCTATTCTTAGTTTCTTAGCGGAAATATTCAGTCAACCTGCTTTTTTAATGGGGCTGATTGCTTTTGTCGGTTTAGTGGCGCTGCGCTCCCCCGGTAACAAACTCCTTACCGGCACATTAAAACCGATTCTAGGCTATTTAATGTTGAGCGCTGGCGCAGGCGTTATCGTTGCCAATCTCAACCCGCTGGGCGGTATTATCGAGGCCGGGTTTAATATCCGCGGCGTTATTCCAAACAATGAAGCCATTGTCTCCGTCGCCCAGAAGATGCTGGGCGTGGAAACCATGAGTATTTTGCTGTTAGGCTTTATTTTCAACCTGATTATCGCCCGCTGTACCAAGTATAAATATATCTTTCTGACCGGCCATCACTCGTTCTTCCTCGCCTGCCTGTTTTCCGCTGTCCTGCAGGCGGCGGAGTTCCATGGCTGGATGTTGATCCTGATCGGCGGATTCCTGCTGGGGTCATGGTCGGCCATCTCCCCCGCGATTGGTCAGCGTTACACCAAGCAGGTCACGGAAGACGGTGGGATCGCCATGGGTCATTTCGGCTCCCTCGGCTACTACCTCTCGGCATGGATCGCCAGCCGGACCGGCAATCCGGCAAATTCCTTCGCGGATACCGAAATTTCAGAAAAGTGGGGCTTTCTGCGCGATACCACCGTCACCACCGGTATCGTGATGTTTGTTATCTACTTTATCTGCAGCGCTGTCGCCGGGTCGGCATACCTGAGCACCATCACCGACCAAAACATGCTGATCTTCTCGGTGCTGACCGGCCTGCAGTTCGCCGTTGGCGTGGCCATTGTGTACAACGGTGTGCGGCTGATCCTCGGCGATCTGGTGCCGGCATTCCAGGGCATCAGCCAGAAGCTGATCCCGGACTCCATCCCGGCCGTTGACTGCGCGGTATTCTTCACCTTTAGCCCCACCGCCGTGGTGGTGGGATTCATCAGTTCCTTCGTGGGCGGGCTGGTCGGGATGCTCTTGCTCGGCGGGCTGGGCATGGCGCTGATTATTCCCGGCATGGTGCCGCACTTCTTCTGCGGCGGCACGTCCGGCGTCTTCGCCGACAAGCTGGGCGGCAAGCGCGGATGTATCATCGCCTCCTTTATCGGGGGGATCTTCCTCGCCTTCCTGCCGGCGATGCTGCTGCCGGCGCTCGGCAACCTCGGGTTTGAAAACAGCACCTTCGCCGATTTCGACTTCGCGGTATGGGGCATCATTATCGGTAACGCCTTCACCCAGTTTGGCCAGGTCACTATCTACCTGATTTGTCTGGTGCTGCTCGTCGCGCTGCTGGCGCCTTTCTGTTTCCGTCACGTACGGGTGGTTGGCGATACGCTCAGCTATGAGGAGCTCACGGCGAAGCAGAAAAATGAATAAGCGACGTCATTTTTCCCGGCGGGGAGGTCAGGCTTCCCGCCGCTGACCAATAATCAGGAGTGGTTATGGCTATTTTGTCCATTGGATTTGCTTGTTTCGATCAGTTTTTCTTTCTCAATGAATGGCCTCAGGAGAATACCAAAAACTTTTGTCATGATTTTATAGAAAGCGGCGGCGGCCCAGCGGCCAATGCGGCATGGCTGCTGGGATTATGGGGTGAGGAAGTCTATTACATTGGTCATCTGCATCAGGACCTTTACGGTCAGCGCATTATCGATGAGTTTGCCGAAGCGGGCGTGGATACCAGCCAGGTGGTTTTTTCCGATGACATGATCACTCCGCTGGCCTCGGTGCTGGTCAATCGCTTAACGGGTTCGCGGACGATTATTACCCGCAAGATGCAAACGCCACCTTCCCTGACCTACGATCAAAAGCTCAAACTGGACGACCTCGCCGAGCGGCTGATTGCCAGCGAGGAGCCGGTCACCATTTTAATTGACGGCCATGAGGCAGAAATCAGTGAATATTTAATTAAGAAACTGCCCCACGCCAAAGTCGTGATGGACGGGGGTTCACTGCGTGCCAGCAATATTAAACTGGCGGCCTGTACTGACTATTTTGTCGTAAGCGAACATTTTGCCCGCGATTATATGAGCTATCGTTCACTGAGCACCGAAGCAGACATTAAAACGGCCCTGATTGAACTGAATAAAATTTGCCGCGGCGAGGCGTTTATCACCCTTGGCGAAAAAGGCTGCGCCTTCTTAAAGAGCGGTATGCTGCAGATCGTCCCGTCCTGGCTGTGCAATGCCGTTGATACCACCGGCGCCGGGGATGTTTTTCACGGTGCCTTTACCTATGGCGTCCATTATTCGTGGCATATAGATAATATTATTTTATTTGCCAGCCTGACCGCCGCTATTTCTATTGAGAAAAAAGGGGTACGGGAATCGATGCCGGATCTGGCGGTCGTCCACCACTCGCTAAATAGCTACGAGAGAAATTTAAAGCAATATTTTGAAGAATAACTGCGTTTAATAAATATCAAGAGGTGAATATGTTAGTGTCGATGAAGGACATGCTTCAGCATGCCCTAAAGAACGGTTACGCCGTCGGTCAGTTCAACATTAATAATCTGGAATGGGTCGGCGCCGTATTAAGCACCGCCCAGCAGTGCCGCTCACCGGTTATTTTGGGCGTGTCCGGCGGCACGGTTAAGCATATGCTCGGGCTAAAATGTATTCATGATATTGTGGTTAATGCCATAGATTATTTACATATTGATATTCCGGTGGCTCT
>NZ_PJDK01000102.1:0-15377 GCF_002837615.1 Klebsiella sp. X1-16S-Nf21 | reverse complement strand
CTGATTATCCGTGACCGTTAGGGAGGCGTATTGCTCAATCGCCGGATGTTCACAGGATCCGCACAGCGGGCAGGGCTTCCCCGCCTCAAGCCGGGCGCGGTAACCTTCCAGATCTTTAATCGTTTCTTCCCGCTGGCAGAGCGCCTTCAGGTCGAGATAGTGCTGGTTTTTGTCTTTATATTGCTCCCGACGTTGCGTCAGGGTGGCATTGAGTTTTGCCTGCTCCGTTTGCGCCTGCTGGATGTTCTCGGCGCTCTGCCGCAGGCGTTTGTGCAACTGCTGATGCTGTTCATGCAGGGAGAGCAGCCGCTGGCGCAGCGGCCGCGATTGCGTTTGCTGCGCCATCGCCGCCGCGACTTCCTCTGCGGACAATGACAGGGAGCTGGCCGGCAGAGCGCTTAGTTTCTGGCGCAGCGCGGCCAGGCGGGTGGTCTGAGCCGTTAGCTGCTGTTTATCGCGCGTCAGTTGCGAGAATTGCGCCCGCCAGCCGGCAATCTCCTGGCCCCATAAGCGGAATCGGTCATGGGCCGCCAGCCACTGCGCCAGGTCCGTCAGTTCAGCCTGACGCTGCTGCTGAGCGTGCAGGGCGCTGCGGCGGATGCGCGCGCGCTGCGCGGTGCAGGCAAGTAAGCGAGCATTTACTTCGTTGATCCGTTGCCGGGTTTGCGCCAGACCTGCCACCTGTTCCTGCTGACGCTCCCACAGGGGGCGAAGTTGGGCGGCCGGCTGGGCCAGCTCAAGCTTCGCCAGCGCCGGGGCGGCGTCGGTCAGCGCCTGGCGGGCCTGCTGCTGCCGGCTAACCGCCTGCTGGTGCTGCTGCGCCAGCTCGTCGCAGCGCGTCAGCCACTGAAGCTGCTGTTGCTGGTTTTGCTGCTGCGTTAGCAGGGTTTTTTCTTCGTCAGTGAGTACCTGCAAACTTTCCTGCAGCGCCTGCTGCTGCGCTTCCGTCAGCAGAACGATGCCCGCCGCCTGGGCTTCGAACTTCTCCAGCGCGTGGCGAGCAGCTTTGTGCTGTTCGTAGACCATGGCCGAAATCTGGCCGTAGATTTCCGTGCCGGTCAGCTCCTCCAGCAGCTCCGCGCGATCGCTCGGCTTCGCGTTCAGGAAGGCGGCAAATTGTCCCTGGGAAAGCAGCATCGAGCGGGTGAAACGGCCATAGTCTAGCCCGGTGAGCGTCGCGGTTTGCTCCAGTTTGTCCGAGACCTTATCGGCGAGGATTTTGCCGTCGGCGCAGCGTGCCAGCTCGACGCGGGGCGCCTGCAGATTGCCATCCGGTTGGTTGCGTGCCCGGTTCTGGCTCCAGAAAGCGCGGTAGGCGGTGCCTTTGACTTCAAACTCGACTTCCGCCAGACATTCGGCGGTATCGCGGGTCATCAGGTCATTTTGCGACTGGGAAACTTTATTCAGGCGCGGCGTCTCGTGATAAAGCGCCAGGCAAATGGCATCGAGCAGGGTGGTTTTGCCGGCGCCGGTGGCGCCGGTAATGGCGAACAGGCCGTTGCTGACGAACGGCTCGGCGGTAAAGTCTATCTTCCATTCACCCTTCAGGGAGTTGAGGTTTTTCAGACGCAGACTGAGGATTTTCATGCGTTTTCGTCCTCCGCGGTGAGCGTATGCAGCGTATGGGTGAACAGCTCGTGCAGCCGGGCGCGCTTGTCATCGTCAATCTCGGTCAGCGCCAGCCGGCGCTCGAACACCTCTTCCACCTTCAGTTCGCTAAGGGTCTCCCGCTGGGCGTTGAGCAATATTTTCTCGCGCTGCTCGCGGCTGCGTCGTACCAGCAACACTTCCACCGGCAGATCCTCCGTCAGCGCCTGAATATGACGCTGAATATCGTGCAGGTAGTCCTCGGTGGTAATTTCGATATCCAGCCACACCGGCGGGTCCTGCTCGACGCCGCGCCACTGCTCCAGCTGGGCGGTGATGGCGGCCAGATCGCCTTTGATCACTGCCAGCGGCTGGGTCACGGGCACCTCCAGGGTTTCCACGGCGCTGAGGCGCCCGTCGTTAAAACTCACCAGGTGCACCGATTTGGCTTTGCCGGTTTCATCGAAGCTCAGCGGCAGCGGCGAGCCGCTGTAGCGGATGTGCTCGCAGCCACCGACCACCTGCGCCCGATGAATATGGCCCAGCGCAATGTAGTCGGCAGGCGGGAAGTGTTGCGCCGGAAAGGCATCCAGCGTGCCGATGTAAATGTCGCGGACGGCATCGCTTTTGCTGGCGCCGACGGTGGTCAGGTGGCCGCTGGCAATGATGGGCAGCGGCCGATCGCCGCGCAGCGCGCAGGCCTGCTGATACTGCTCCTGATAATAGTCGCTGATGGCGTGCAGTAGCTGTTGCTGTTTTTCCCGACCGGAGTGGCCGGCCTGACTGGTAACCAGCTCGCGGGGGCGTAAAAACGGCACCGGGCAAAAGATGGCGCCAGGGGTGCCGTCGCGCAACGGCAGCTCAATGGGCGCGTAGCCGGCGTTCGCCACCACGGTGGTGTGCAAAAAGGCGAGAATATCGCGGGACTCATTGAGCATCGCCACTGAATCGTGATTGCCCGCCAGCACCACCAGGCGACAGCCGGTCTGCTGCAACTGGACGACAAAACGGTTATACAGCTCGCGGGCATAGCTCGGCGGCGAGCAGGTATCAAAAATATCGCCAGCCACGATAATGGCGTCGACTTCATGCTCCTGCGCGCGGGCCAGCAGCCAGGTAAGAAAAGCGTCGTGTTCTGCCGCGCGGCTTTTGCTGTAAAAATTCTGGCCCAAATGCCAGTCGGAGGTGTGAAGGAGGCGCATAAATCTTCCCTAGCGAAAAAAGCATGGGCGGCAGTATATCATTTGTCGGCGCGGGGTAAGTCCGCGTCATGCTTCAAATTACCCGATCATCAGACCGTCATTTTTTTCATAAATCTGTCACAAAAGTGACGCATAATGACGCCGCACTTCTATACTGATGGCTAAAAAACACAGGGTAAATAATGGCGAGAAGAATTCTGGTCGTTGAAGATGAAGCTCCAATCCGCGAAATGGTCTGCTTTGTTCTGGAGCAAAATGGCTTTCAGCCCGTCGAGGCGGAAGATTATGACAGCGCGGTGAATCAACTCAATGAACCCTGGCCTGATTTGATTCTCCTTGACTGGATGCTGCCGGGTGGTTCGGGGCTGCAGTTTATTAAGTTGCTCAAGCGCGAGGCGATGACGCGGGATATCCCGGTTGTGATGCTGACCGCGCGTGGAGAAGAAGAGGATCGTGTTCGCGGCCTGGAGACCGGCGCGGACGACTACATTACCAAGCCTTTCTCACCGAAAGAGCTGGTGGCGCGAATCAAAGCGGTGATGCGCCGTATTTCGCCGATGGCGGTGGAAGAGGTGATCGAAATGCAGGGTCTGAGCCTCGACCCTTCGTCGCATCGGGTGATGACCGGCGACAGTCCGCTGGACATGGGGCCGACGGAATTTAAATTATTGCACTTCTTTATGACCCATCCTGAGCGAGTGTACAGCCGCGAGCAGCTGCTGAACCACGTCTGGGGAACCAACGTCTATGTGGAAGACCGCACGGTGGACGTCCATATTCGCCGCCTGCGCAAAGCGCTGGAACACAGTGGCCATGATCGCATGGTGCAAACGGTTCGCGGCACGGGGTATCGTTTCTCCGCCCGTTTCTGAATTTTGACAGGAGTGTGACCCGTGCTGGAACGGCTGTCATGGAAAAGGCTGGCGCTGGAGCTCTTTTTAGCGTGTATTCCGGCCCTGATTCTGGGGGCGTTTGTGGGTCATCTGCCGTGGTTTTTACTGGCGGCAGTGACCGGTTTGCTGATCTGGCATTTCTGGAATTTGATGCGCCTGTCGTGGTGGTTGTGGGTGGATCGGAGCATGACTCCTCCGCCTGGACGCGGCAGCTGGGAGCCGCTGCTGTATGGTCTGCATCAGATGCAGATGCGTAATAAAAAGCGTCGACGCGAGCTGGGAAGCCTGATTAAACGCTTTCGCAGCGGGGCGGAATCGCTGCCGGATGCGGTTGTACTGACCACGGAAGAGGGGGCCATTTTCTGGTGTAATGGCCTGGCGCAGCAGATTTTAAACCTGCGCTGGCCGGACGACAGTGGCCAAAATATTCTCAACCTCCTGCGTTATCCCGAGTTCGCCAACTATCTGAAACAGCGTGATTTTTCTAAGCCACTCAACCTGGTGCTGAATAACGCTCGCCATCTGGAAATTCGCGTGATGCCTTACACCGATAAGCAGTGGCTGATGGTGGCGCGCGACGTGACGCAGATGCATCAGCTGGAAGGGGCGCGGCGGAACTTTTTCGCCAACGTCAGCCATGAACTGCGCACCCCGCTGACGGTGCTGCAGGGCTATCTGGAGATGATGCAGGAGCAGGTACTGGAGGGGGCGACGCGGGAAAAAGCCCTGCACACCATGCGAGAGCAAACTCAGCGTATGGAAGGGCTGGTGAAGCAGTTGCTGACGCTGTCGCGCATTGAAGCCGCGCCGGCGCTGGCGATGAATGACCGCATCGACGTGCCGATGATGCTGCGGGTGGTGGAGCGCGAGGCGCAAACTCTCAGCCAGGAGAAACAGACGCTGATCTTCACCGTTGACGAGCAGCTCAAGGTGTTGGGTAATGAGGAGCAACTGCGCAGCGCCATTTCCAATCTGGTCTATAACGCGGTGAACCACACCCCGCCGGGGACCGAAATTCGCGTCAGCTGGCAGCGGACCCCGCAGGGGGCGCTGTTCAGCGTCGAGGATAATGGGCCAGGCATTGCGCCAGAGCATATTCCCCGTTTGACCGAGCGTTTTTATCGGGTGGATAAAGCTCGCTCCCGGCAAACGGGGGGCAGCGGTCTGGGACTGGCGATCGTCAAACACGCGGTCAACCATCATGACAGCCGGCTGGAGATCGACAGCACGGTGGGCAAGGGAACCCGTTTTAGCTTCCTGCTCCCGGAACGATTAATTGCCAGAAACGACGCCTGATCGGCGTGCTGTCAGCTTATCTTGCCAATGACCAGCCCCGGCTGGTCATTTTCGTTGGCATCCCTTTTTTCCTCGCCTATTTAATGAACGCGTGCTGCTTTTTTGTTCGCATGATAAGCCACGGGTTTTCCATCAATATGGTAAATGATTCTGGTGTGAAACTGATAACCAGCATAATCATCTGCTTTTGCGATCGTGCCTTGCTTTAAAACGTTATAAGCGTTTAAATTGCGCCTGCGCAGTCGATGACAGACTGCTTTTGCGTGGTAATACCAAAAACAATTCTTTCCCACGCCGCTTCGGGAGCATATCTCGCTGAGTTTACCGGCAATGGCCGCTGTATCGTCCCTGAGAGGGGAGCGCGGTATTTTTCCATTTTTTACAACACCACATCCACAGGCAGTAATGAATTTATGACCCATCAGTTAAAATCTCGCGACATCATAGCGTTGGGCTTTATGACCTTCGCGTTGTTTGTTGGCGCAGGCAACATAATTTTCCCTCCGATGGTTGGCTTACAGGCGGGCGAGCACGTCTGGACAGCGGCGATCGGCTTCCTGATCACTGCGGTGGGTCTGCCGGTGCTGACGGTGGTGGCGCTGGCGAAAGTCGGCGGCGGCGTTGAAAGCCTGAGCACCCCGATTGGTAAAGTGGCGGGTATCCTGCTGGCGGTGGTGTGTTATCTCGCGGTGGGACCGCTGTTCGCGACCCCGCGCACCGCGACCGTCTCCTTTGAGGTCGGTATTGCGCCGCTGACCGGCGACGGCCCGCTGCCGCTGCTGATCTACAGCGTTATCTATTTCGCGCTGGTGATTCTGGTCTCCCTCTATCCGGGCAAACTGCTGGACACCGTGGGCAACTTCCTTGCGCCGCTGAAAATTATCGCCCTGATTGTGCTGGCGGTCGCGGCCATCATCTGGCCAGCGGGCCCGATCAGCGACGCGCTGGAAGCGTATCGTACGGCGCCATTCTCCAATGGCTTCGTCAACGGCTACCTGACCATGGATACCCTCGGCGCGATGGTGTTCGGGATCGTGATTGTCAATGCGGCACGCTCCCGCGGCGTCAGCGAAGCGCGTCTGTTGACCCGCTACACCGTCTGGGCTGGCCTGATGGCAGGCGTTGGCCTGACGCTGCTGTACCTGGCGTTGTTCCGTCTGGGTTCTGACAGCGCCACTCTCGTGGACCAGTCCGCCAACGGCGCGGCCATTCTGCACTCCTACGTGCAGCACACCTTCGGCGGGGCGGGCAGCTTCCTGCTGGCGGCGCTGATCTTCATCGCTTGTCTGGTGACGGCGGTGGGCCTGACCTGCGCCTGCGCCGAGTTCTTTGCCCAGTATCTGCCGTTCTCCTATCGCACGCTGGTCTTTATCCTTGGCCTGTTCTCGATGGCGGTCTCCAATCTGGGTCTGAGCCATCTGATTCAGGTGTCAATTCCGGTGCTGACCGCTATCTATCCGCCGTGTATCGCACTGGTTGTATTAAGCTTTACCCGCAGTTGGTGGCATAATTCGTCCCGCGTTATCGCACCGGCCATGTTTATCAGCCTGATGTTTGGTATCATTGACGGGATTAAGTCATCGGCGTTTGCCGCGATTCTGCCGGCCTGGACCGCGCGTCTGCCGCTGGCGGAGCAGGGCCTGGCCTGGCTGATGCCCACCGCCGTGATGGTGTTCCTCGCGGTGATCTGGGATCGTGCAGCCGGACGTCAGGTGGCCTCCAGCGCCCATTAACAGGCGTTAAGGAAAAGCGTTTAACCACGGGACTTCGGGTTCCGTGGTTTTTTATTTTTTGTGTTAAACGGCATTGAAAAACCACGATGGAAAGTAGTAACAAGCTTAAGCGCGGGCTAAGCACCCGGCATATCCGCTTTATGGCCCTGGGTTCCGCCATCGGCACCGGGCTTTTTTACGGCTCAGCCGACGCCATTAAGATGGCCGGACCCAGCGTGCTGTTGGCCTACATTATCGGTGGCGTCGCGGCATATATCATTATGCGGGCGCTCGGTGAGATGTCGGTGCATAACCCTGCCGCCAGCTCATTTTCCCGCTATGCCCAGGAAAACCTCGGCGGACTGGCGGGCTATATCACCGGCTGGACCTACTGCTTCGAAATCCTGATCGTCGCCATCGCCGACGTCACCGCCTTCGGTATCTACATGGGCGTCTGGTTCCCGACGGTGCCGCACTGGATCTGGGTGCTCAGCGTGGTACTGATCATCTGCGCCGTCAACCTGATGAGCGTCAAGGTGTTTGGTGAGCTGGAGTTCTGGTTCTCGTTCTTCAAAGTGGCCACCATTATCATCATGATCCTCGCCGGGTTCGGCATTATTATCTGGGGGATCGGCAACGGCGGCCAGCCGACCGGCATTCATAACCTGTGGAGCAACGGCGGCTTCTTCAGCAACGGCTGGCTGGGGATGGTGATGTCGCTGCAGATGGTGATGTTCGCCTACGGCGGCATCGAAATCATCGGTATTACCGCCGGTGAGGCGAAAGACCCGGAGAAATCCATTCCGCGCGCGATCAACTCGGTGCCGATGCGTATTCTGGTGTTCTACGTCGGCACACTGTTCGTCATTATGTCCATCTATCCGTGGAATCAGGTGGGAACCGACGGCAGCCCCTTTGTCCTGACCTTCCAGCATCTGGGCATTACCTTCGCGGCCAGTATTCTTAACTTCGTGGTCCTGACAGCCTCCCTGTCGGCGATTAACTCCGACGTGTTCGGCGTGGGCCGTATGCTGCACGGTATGGCTGAGCAGGGCAGCGCGCCGAAGGTGTTCGCTAAAACGTCGCGCCGCGGTATTCCGTGGGTGACGGTGATAGTGATGACTATTGCGCTGTTGTTTGCGGTGTATCTCAATTACATCATGCCGGAAAACGTCTTCCTGGTGATCGCCTCCCTGGCCACCTTCGCCACGGTGTGGGTGTGGATTATGATCCTGTTGTCCCAGATTGCCTTCCGCCGCCGTCTGTCGCCCGAAGAGGTCAAGGCGCTGAAATTCAAAGTGCCCGGCGGAGTGGTGACCACGGTAGTCGGCCTGGTGTTCCTGGCCTTTATTATCGCCCTGATCGGCTATCATCCGGATACCCGTATCTCGCTGTATGTCGGTATGGCGTGGATCGGCCTGCTGCTGCTGGGCTGGGTCTTTAAGACCCGTCGCGATCGCCGCCTGGCGCAGGCACAGTAAATGCACCGCCCCGGTCAGCATCACGCGACCGGGGCGGCTTGCAGTCCCGCGTCCTCCCCCGTTATCCTCCCCCAAAAAATCCTGTGATGATGAGTTCTGCGCCTGACGGCTATGGCAAGGTGTGCCCATTCTGCACAATGAGGATTCACGATGTTGAAGGCATGGCACCTTCCGGTTGCACCCTTTATCAAGGTGCAACAGGACCGACTGTTTATTACCCTGTGGTTAAGCGGTGAGTCGCTGCCGCAGCGGATCACGCTGCGCGCGGAAGAGGATAACGAAGAGCTGTCGCTGCCGATGCAGCGGCTCCGTCAGGTGCCGCAGCCAGGCGTGGTGGCATGGCGCGGTGAAATCTCTCTCGCCAGCGGCCAGCCGCGCCGCCGCTACAGCTTTAAGCTGCTGTGGGCCGACCATCAGCGCTGGTTTACGCCACAAGGTTTCACCCGTTTCCCGCCGGCCAGGCTGGAACAGTTTGCCATTGACCTGCCGGACGCCGGCCCGCAGTGGGTGGCCGATCAGGTGTTCTATCAGATTTTCCCCGATCGCTTTGCCCGCAGCGCCGCGCGTGACGCCGACCAGGATGCGGTCTATTACCATCACGCGGCGGGACGGGAGATTGTGCGCAAGGCATGGGACGAACCGCTAACCGGTGAGGCGGGCGGGTCGACGTTCTACGGCGGCGATCTCGACGGCATCAGCGAAAAACTTCCCTACCTGAAGCAACTCGGCGTCACCGCCCTCTATCTGAACCCGGTTTTCGCCGCCCCCAGCGTGCATAAATACGATACCGAGGATTATCGGCGCGTCGATCCGCAGTTTGGCGGCGACGCGGCGCTGCTCCGGCTGCGCCACAACACCCAGCGGGCGGGGATGCGCATGATCCTCGACGGGGTGTTCAACCATACCGGCGATTCCCATCCCTGGTTCGACCGACACCAGCAGGGCAGCGGCGGCGCCGGCCATTATCCGGACTCCCCGTGGCGCGACTGGTTTACCTTCTCAGAGGAGGGGCAGGCGCACAACTGGCTGGGCTATGCCAGTCTGCCGAAGCTCGACTATCGCTCGACCAGCCTGGTCAACGAGATCTATGCCGGCGAGGACAGTATCGTACGCCACTGGCTGAAAGCGCCGTGGAGCATGGACGGCTGGCGTCTGGACGTGGTGCATATGCTGGGCGAAGGCGGCGGGGCGCGGAATAACCTGCAGCATATCGCCGGCATCACTCAGGCGGCAAAACAAACGCAGCCGGAAGCCTTTGTCTTTGGCGAACATTTTGGCGATGCGCGACAATGGCTGCAGGCGGATGCCGAAGATGCGGCGATGAACTATCGCGGCTTTACCTTCCCGATCTGGGGTTTCCTTGCCAATACTGATATTTCCTACGATCCGCAAAAGATAGACGCCCAGACCTGTATGGCGTGGATGGATAATTATCGCGCCGGGCTGTCGCATCAGCAGCAGCTGCGGATGTTCAACCAGCTCGACAGCCATGATACGGCGCGCTTTAAATCTCTCCTTGGTAAAGACGTAGCGCGCCTGCCGCTGGCGGTGGTGTGGCTGTTTAGCTGGCCGGGCGTACCGTGTATCTACTACGGCGACGAGGTGGGCGTGGATGGCAACAACGATCCGTTCTGCCGCAAACCGTTCCCGTGGGATCCGGCGCTGCAGGATACCCAACTGCTGGCGCTGTATCAGCGGATGGCGAAACTGCGTAAGGCCCAGCAGGCGCTGCGCTACGGCGGCTGTCAGGTGATTTACGCCGAGGATAACGTGGTGGTGTTTGTCCGGGTCTACAAACAGCAGCGCGTGCTGGTGGCGATTAACCGCGGGGAAGCCTGCGAGGTGGTTATCGAGGATTCGCCGCTGCTGAACGTGGCCGGGTGGACGCTGCTGGAAGGCGCCGGCGCCTTTCAGGACGGGGTGCTGACCCTTCCGGCCATCTCCGCCAGCGTCTGGTCCGGCCGTTAACGGTAGAGCTGGCTCAGCAGGTCGCCGCGGAGGAGCGCCTCCCGCCACCAGCGCTGAGCCAGCCCGTCATTTCCGCTGCGCCAGGCCATGTAGGTGATATCTTTTTCCCGCCAGCAGGCGACGCTTTTCTCCACCAGACTGCCTTTTTCCAGCCATGGGCGAGCGATATGGCGCGGCAGAAAGCCGCAGCCCAACCCGGCGCACAGCAGTTCGACTTTACTGGCGAAATCATCGACGCCGATTTGCGGCTGCTCGTCGAGGAGATTGCTGTTTAGCGGATGGCAATAACGGGCGCTGTCGCGGATCACGATGGCCCGATGTTGGCTGAGCTGTTTATTGGTCAGTGGCTCCTTCGCCTGAGCCAGCGGGTGAGCGGGGGCAACCACGAAAATGTTATCCAGCGCGCCGAGGGTTTGCCATGACCACTCTGCAGAGGTCGGGGGTTCATTGATGGCGCCGAGGATAATATCCGCGCCATGGTGGGTCAGCTCTTCCCACGAACCGGCGAGGGTGTGATGACTGAAGTTCAGCCGCGTCTGCGGGTTTTGCGCATAAAATTCGGCGATCAGCGGTAGCAGGGCAGAAAAGGGAAACGAAGCATCGAGAGCGATCGCCAGCTCTCGCTCCCAGCCCGCGCTCAGCTGCTGCGCCTGCTTTTCCAGATCTCTGGCGGCGCTCAACAGCTGCCGTCCCTTCTCCAGCATCAGCCTACCGGTATCGGTAAACTTCGCCCGGTGGCCAGAGCGATCCAACAGCACAATATCCAGATCGCTCTCCAGCTTCTGGATCATATAGCTCAGGGCGGCGGGGGTTTTATACAGCGACTCCGCGGCGGTGGCGAAGGACCCGTGTCTGTCCAGGGCATCAAGGATCATGAGTACATCAAAATTCACACGCATGGGGGAGCTATCCATTAATTTATTTTCCCTTGTTGTACCTAAGCACAATAATCAATGCCAGTGAATAAATCAGAACAGTTTGGCGTAAAAATTTGATTAATGCGGATGCGAGCAAATCCTTGCTACGGGCAAAAAAATAAACCACAAAAAAACTTTAATAACTTGTTAGAAATAACTGGCTATACTCACCATGCTTTATCAGTCAGGATCCACACGACGCATTAACCATCATGTCATCTTTTTAACTAATTGATTAAGAAGGTATTTAATGTCTATTCGTGAACTGCTCGATCCCACTAATTCCGCACTTATCTTTATTGACCACCAGCCGCAGATGTCATTTGGCGTGGCGAATATCGATCGCCAGACCCTGAAAAATAACACCGTGGCGCTGGCGAAAGCGGGCAAAATTTTTAATGTGCCGGTGATTTATACCTCCGTAGAGACCAAAAGCTTCAGCGGTTATATCTGGCCGGAATTATTGGCCGTGCATCCTGACGTCAAGCCGATTGAACGTACCTCGATGAACTCCTGGGAAGACGACGCGTTTGTGGCGGCGGTGAAAGCGACCGGCCGTAAAAAGCTGGTGATTTCCGCCCTGTGGACCGAAGTCTGCCTGACCTTCCCGGCTTTGATGGCGCTGGAGGCGGGCTACGAGGTCTATGTGGTGACGGATACCTCCGGCGGCACCTCTGTCGACGCCCATGAGCGGTCTATTGACCGGATGGTGCAGGCGGGGGCGGTACCGGTGACCTGGCAACAGGTGCTGCTGGAGTACCAGCGCGACTGGTCGCGCAAAGCGACCTACGATGCGGTGATGGACCTCGTACGCGAACACAGCGGCGCCTACGGGATGGGCGTGGATTACGCTTATACCATGGTGCATGGCGCGCCGGAGCGTAAAGCGTAAATCACTTCATCCTTCAGGCTGCCTGATCTTCGGCTGCGTTTACCCGTCCCCGGTCGCTGACTTATCTCCGCTCAGGGGGACGTGCCGGCTTGCCGCCTCGACGTAGCATGAATGATGTTGTGTATGGTCATCTGTGGCTAATGGCGGGAACAATCCCGCCATTCCCCTGAAGCAAGGAACTCTCTATGGCGCAGCAAAAATCGGTGACCCTGGTCATCAGCCATCTGCTCGATCCGCAACACGGCCAGCGCTACGAGGAGTGGCTCGGTAAAATTATGCCCATTGCGGCCGAGTTTCCCGGCCATCTCGGCGCGAATGTGATCCGGCCCGCCGCAGGGCAGAATCTGTGGAGCGTCATAATCCGCTTCGATACCCTGGAGCACCTCTACGCCTGGACGCAGTCGGAAACCCGTCGGCAGCTGGTGGCAGAGATTGCGCCGCTGCTGACGGAAGGCGATCGGACGGAGGTGCGGACCGAGCCGGCCTTCTGGTTTACCCCGCCGACGGCGAACGTGCGCCAGCCGCGGCGCTGGAAACAATTTCTGATCACCCTGCTGGTGATTTTTCCCAGCACCAACCTGGTGCCTGCGGTCACCGGTATGCTGTTGCCGTCGCTCAAAGGGAGCCTGCTGCTGCACCTGATCAATGATGCCTGCGTGGTTGCGCTGGTGGTCTGGTTCTGGATGCCCATCGTGACCCGCCTGTTTGCTGGCTGGTTAAAGAAAAACTGAGTCAGCCTCCTCAAGGAGTGCGTTATGTCGCAAACTGCCACACTGATTCTGACCCACGGTCAGATTCATACCCTCGATCGCGCGAATCCCCTGGCGGAAGCCGTGGCCATCGCCGACGGAAAAATTGTTGCTACCGGAAGCCACGATCGGATCATGAGCTTTGCCGCCGAGGGAACGCAAATCGTCGATCTCAAAGGGCATACGGTGATCCCGGGCCTCAACGATTCTCACCTGCACCTGATCCGCGGCGGGTTGAACTACAACCTTGAGCTCCGCTGGGAGGGCGTCCCCTCGCTGGCCGATGCCCTGCGAATGCTTAAGGATCAGGCGGATCGCACACCCTCTCCGCAGTGGGTGCGGGTGGTCGGCGGCTGGAGCGAATTTCAGTTCGCTGAGCGGCGGATGCCGACCCTGGAAGAGCTGAACGACGCGGCGCCCGATACGCCGGTGTTTGTGCTGCATCTCTACGATCGCGCGCTGCTGAACCGCGCGGCGCTGAAAGCCGTGGGGTATACCAAAGAGACGCCGGATCCGGTGGGCGGAGAGATCGTCCGCGATAGCCGCGGCAACCCGACCGGGATGCTGATCGCCAAACCGAACGCCATGATCCTTTACGCCACGCTGGCCAAAGGGCCGAAGCTGCCGCTGGATCTGCAGGTGAACTCTACCCGCCAGTTTATGCGCGAGCTGAACCGACTGGGGCTGACCAGCGCCATCGACGCCGGGGGCGGCTTCCAGAACTATCCGGAAGATTACGAAATTATCGAACAGCTGCACGCGAAAGATCAGATGACTGTGCGCATCGCCTACAACCTGTTTACCCAGCGGCCGAAGCAGGAGCTGGAGGATTTCGAACGCTGGACCGATATGCTGAAGCCGGGGCAGGGGACCGACTTCTATCGCGCCAACGGCGCCGGCGAGATGCTGGTGTTCTCGGCGGCGGATTTTGAAGATTTCCTGCAGCCGCGGCCGGATCTGCCGCAAGGCATGGAGGATGAGCTGGAGCGGGTGGTGCGCCATCTGGTGGAGCATCGCTGGCCGTTCCGCCTGCATGCCACCTACGACGAGTCCATCAGCCGGATGCTGGACGTGTTTGAGAAGGTGAACCGCGATATCCCGTTTAATGGCCTGCACTGGTTCTTCGATCATGCCGAGACCATTACCGAGCGTAACATTGAGCGGGTGAAGGCGCTGGGGGGCGGTATTGCGGTGCAGCACCGGATGGCCTTCCAGGGCGAATATTTTGTCGATCGCTACGGTAAAGAGGCGGTGAAACATACCCCGCCGGTAGCGAAAATGCTGGAACTGGACGTGCCGGTGGGGCTGGGCACCGATGCCACCCGCGTCGCCAGCTATAACCCGTGGACTGCGCTGTACTGGCTGGTCTCCGGGCGCACCGTTGGCGGGATGGCGATGTATGACGACGACAACCGCCTGCCGCGCGATGTCGCGCTGGAGCTGTGGACGGCGGGCAGCGCCTGGTTCTCCAGCGAGCAGGGCAAGAAAGGCCGTCTGGCCGCCGGTCAGCTTGCCGATCTGGTGGTGCTGTCGAAAGACTACTTCAGCGTCGCGGAAGAGGAGATCAAAGGCATTGAGTCCGTGTTAACGGTGGTTGATGGCAAAGTGGTGTACGCTGCCGGTCACTTTTCGCCGCTGGCGCCGCCGCCCATTCCGGTGCTACCGGAGTGGTCACCGGTGGTGAAGGTCCCGGGCCATTACCGTTCCGCTCCGCCGGCGGCGGCTAAAATCGGCGCCATGGTGCAGATGCACCAGTGCTGCGGCAGCTGCGGCGTTCACGGCCACCAACATGATATTGCGCGCAGGTCGTCGATTCCGGTCTCCGATGAGCAAGCTTTCTGGGGCGTGCTGGGCTGCTCCTGCTTTGCCTTCTGATACCTTGACGCCTCCGCCCCGGCAGCTTCGGGGCGGAGGTTTCAGCCGCAGGCCCGGCGTCAATAGCGCTGCTGTGAGCCAAAAAGCGCCATGCGGCGGGCAATCATCTCACGTACCGGCTGCAGCCCCTGGGTGATGACTTTCCGCGGATCGTTCACATCGTGCCCGGTATCGGCGGCAAAGATCGCTTTCACCTGCTGGCACCAGGCGTACATGTTTTCGGTATTGACGTTAATCTTGGCGGTGCCGCAGGCAATCGCCCGGCGCATATCCTCATCGGCAATACCGGTGCCGCCATGCAGCACCAGCGGGACCTTCACGCGCTCGGCAATGGCTTTCATCTCAGTAAATCCCAGCCGGGCTTTACCTTTATACAGACCATGGGTGGAACCCAGCGCGGCGGCGAGGCAATCCACCTGCGTTTCTGTCACCAGGGTGTAGCACTCTTCAGGATCGGCGTAAATGACCTCGGAGTTAACGATACCATCTTCACTGCCGGCGATGGTCCCCAGTTCGGCTTCCACGGAGATGCCCTTGCTGTGCGCCAGCGCCACCAGGTGGCGGGTGATGGTCAGGTTTTCCCTGAACGGCAGATGTGAACCATCAAACATAATGGAACTGAAGCCGGCAGCGATCGCGGCTTCGCAGGCCTCCTGGGTAGTGCCGTGATCCAGATGCAGAGCCACCGGAATATCAATATGTAAATAATCTATGGCATTAACCACAATATCATGAATACATTTTAGCCCGAGCATATGCTTAACCGTGCCGCCGGACACGCCCAAAATAACCGGTGAGCGGCACT
>NZ_PJDK01000101.1:0-15380 GCF_002837615.1 Klebsiella sp. X1-16S-Nf21 | reverse complement strand
ACAGGGAGAAGCAACATGGCTAAAAAATTTCTAAACAATGTTCCCGAAACTCGCTTTAACATAAAGCCGGGCCTGAAAACAGGAAGTGCCATGAATGTGAAGTTACCTCTACATCTTCTCTCCGCCAGGGATTGTAGTGTCCACCAGACATTTATTAACTATAGCCCCAATAATTGGCCTTAATTTAAACCAAAACAACTTCACTAACGCCATGACTGAACCTGGAGCGATGGAAGAATTAACAAGAATGTCGTTACAGGAGAGGGGTTAACCTGCACGCCTGGGAAAGTCATTGGGCAAAACCGGATAAAAGTTTCAAAAGGGAAATTTTGATGTCTGCAAAGGAACATATTTCTTCATCTGCGGCTATGTCAACAATGATGGGATCAGGCGGCATTTATCAGTCGTTGTTTAAAAAAATACATCTGACGGTAGCTATCCATACTCCACTTTCCTGTCTGGCGAAATCTGCGGAGGATGTGGTTATGCATCAGCCAGACGTCCAGCACGTTAAGTCACGCTGGCACGGTCTCAGGTTTCTCAAATGCCAAAAGCAAAAACCTGACCGGGCGGTGGTGTAGTATGAAAATTCATCGACCACTATGGGCTGAGGGAACGTTCCTGTCCTCACAACAGTTTCAGCAGCAGGCCCGCTGGGAAACGTACAGTAACAACAGCATTGCACAGCTGGGTATCCGTCATCCATGGGGTGTGGCGAGGGTCGAGTTTGACAGAGAAGCACTGGCGTTAGGGAAGTTAAAATTACGTACCCTGCGCCTGCGTTTTTCCGATGGCTCGTTGATCGACTCCGAAGTTTCCGATGCGCTGCCTCTGGCTTGTGATTTACATACTCTGGCGGTGGAAAATACGGCAATAGTTGTCCTGGCGTTACCGCTGGAACATGCGAATGGCGGTAATCTGGGACAGGAAAAGCATACTGAAAGACCCCTGCGTTATCGTCAGGAATGGCATAAAGTACAAGATATTTATGGCAGCGACAGTGAAGAAATGGCCGTTGAATGCCATGCGCTGTCATTGCGTTTCGCCCATGATAACAATCAGGATTACATCACCTGCCCGCTTGCACGTCTGACGCGGAATGGTCAGGGTAACTGGTCTCAGGATGAAAGCTACATCCCGCCGCTGCTGGCCCTCAGCGCACATATTGGTCTGGTGGAGCGACTGGATACGTTGCTGTTGCAGCTACAAGCGAAGTGCCGGCGTCTGATGGCCCTGCGCCGGGAAAGCAATCAGCGTATGGCGGACTTCGCGGTAGCGGATGTGTCCCTGTTCTGGTTACTCAATGCGTTGAACAGCGCTGAACCGGTTCTAAGTGATTTTTTACGGTATCCGAGCATCCATCCTGAACTCGTCTGGCGCGAACTGGCTCGTCTGGCCGGCGCGTTGCTGACCTTTTCCCTTGAACACAACGTGAGCGCCATTCCCGCATATGTCCATGATGCTCCAGCCTCCGTTTTTCCGCCGCTTTTTACCCTGCTCAGCGAACTGCTCGAAGCCAGCCTGCCGTCGCGGGTGATTGCGCTCGAGCTGGAATCCCTTCCCGGCAACCGCTGGAAAGCCGAACTTCACGATCCACGCCTGCGGGAAGAGGCGGATTTTTACCTTTCTGTTCGCTCCTCGCTGCCGACGCACGTCGTTCTGCAACAGTTACCACGGCTCTGCAAAATCGGGGCGCCGGATGACGTTACGTTGTTGGTTAATGTTGCGCTGAACGGTGTCCCTGTTGTTCCGCTGACGCAGGTTCCGGCTGCATTGCCATTACGGCTGGAGAATCAGTACTTTGCGCTGGATATGCAGAGCGCTCCGGCTAAAGCCATGCTGGATGCCGGGTGCTGCATGATTTACGCGCCGGGTACGCTGGGCGATCTGAAACCCGAGCTTTTTGCGGTACTGCGGTCATGACACAGGAACGGAAAATCGACATTGACGTACTACTTCGCGACACCTTTCTGACGGTGGTGGAACTGCGTCAGGGCACTTCTGCAAGACACGGACAGGAACTATATCGCCATTGTCTGCAGCAGGTGGAAGGGGTACGCGAGCGTCTGACAGCGGCCGGATTCAGCCAGCAGGACATAGAACATATCACTTACGCTCAGTGCGCGCTGCTGGACGAAACCGTTCTCAGCCGGGACGTGATGGATGATGGCCAGATGGTCTGGCTAAAAAACCCTCTCCAGTCGCATTTTTTCAATACCCTTCAGGCGGGCGAACTACTGTATGAGCGTATGAAGCGGTTTTTACAGGAGCCAGCCCCCACGCCGGCGGTCCTGACCTGTTTTCATCGCGTGCTGTTGCTGGGGTTTCGCGGGCGCTATCAGGACCCCGAATCTGATGAACGGCAGCATCTCATTGCGATGTTCAGCAAGCGGGTTGAGCCATTCAGGGTGCAAGAAGATTCGGCAGTGCTGAACGTGCCTTTGACCAGGCGTCAGCATTACCTGTGGCAGTCTCCTTTTTGCTGGCTGCTACTGTTAATGCTTGTGCTGGTTGGCGTCTGGTGGGGGTTGCATAGCTGGCTGAATGTACTGGTGGATGAACTGCTGCCAACAGGCAAGTCTTGAAGATGAGCCGGGTGAGTAACACGCTGAAACAGGCGCTTTTGCTGTGGAGCATGCTGCTGGTGCTGGCGCTATGGCTGGGATTCAATCAGGCCTCTACGGCGATGAAATTTGGCGTGACAGTGGCGCTTATCATCATCGCAGTAGGCCTGCTGGCGTGCTGGCGCGGAAAAAAAAGACAGACTGAGGCCGACAGCGCATGGCTGTCCCGATTGCCGCCCAAAACATATCGGCAGCCCGTAGTGCTGGTGTGCGGCGACGCGGCAGCATCGTTATTCACAGAAAACCCGCTGCGGCAGGTCGCGGGAGGGCTGTACCTGCACGTTGCGGATGAAGAGCAACTTATCAGACAGGCTGAAGTGCTGCTAGCTGACCGCCCCGCATGGGCTTCTCAGTTATGTGTGGCCTGCACGGTCGTGCCGGTTGTTCATCTGGATATGGCTGTTCTGGCGGGACGATTGCGACGCTTTGTCGGCGGTCTGGCGACAGTGCGCCGCAGGGCGGGCATAAAAGTGCCGCTGCTGCTGTGGAGCTGGCTGCCCGGCACAGGGCGAGAGGATGATCTACCGTGGTTTATCTGCGCCGGCGGCAAGGTTCAGGTGGTGACGCCCGCCGGAGAAAGCTCTCCGACGGCATGGGCGGCACAGCCCGGAACCGATGGGAGCAGCCTGCGGCTTTGCCATCTTCTGCGGATGGAAAGCCTGAGGCAGTGGCTCAATCAGATGGTGTTACCAGAGCTGAACGGGTATCCGCCGCTGGCGGCGGGCATGGGGCAGGCGCCATCGCTGCCTGCGCTGGAAGGCAATCTGTGGCAGACATGGACAACGGCAAAAACGGGACTGACGCCGGAGGCGATACCGAAGATCGGCGCATCTCCCCTGCCGTTCCCGGACATGATGCTGCCGCTGTTACCACGTCAATCAGGATTTACGCCAGTGCGCCGCGCCTGCGTGGCGGCGCTGCTGATGACCACCGTGGCAGGAGTGGCTGCGCTCTGTCTGTCAGCAACCGCAAACCGCAGCCTGCTGCTGCAGGTGAGCGACGATCTACATAAATATGATGCCGTTCCGGCAGACAACGACGCCGCTAAAGCCCACCACCTGTCGGTCCTGAAGGACGATGCAAATATTCTGGATAGCTATTTTCGCGAAGGGGAGCCATTACGTCTCAGTCTGGGCTTATATCCCGGCGAACGGCTACGCCAGCCGGTATGGCGGGTTATTCGCGATTACCGTCCACCTGAGAAAAAAAGGGATGTAGCAGACGCATTACCGGTACAGAGCGTGCGTCTCGACAGCATGGCGTTGTTTGACGTCGGACAGGCCCGTCTGAAAGACGGCTCGACAAAAGTGCTGATTAACGCGCTGGTAAATATCAGGGCAAGGCCGGGCTGGCTGATTGTGGTCACCGGATATACCGATACCACCGGCAATAAAAAAGCCAATCAGCAATTGTCGCTGCGACGCGCGGAAGCCGTGCGCGACTGGATGCTACAGACCAGCGACATTCCGGCCACCTGTTTTGCCGTACAGGGGCTGGGCGAAAGCCATCCTGCGGCAACTAACGATACGCCGGAAGGCAGGGCCGCTAACCGGCGCGTCGAAATCAGTCTGGTTCCCCGCACTGACGCCTGTCAGGACGTGAAACAGAACATGCTGCCAGAACCGGCGTTATCTCAGTTAAATCCACAAGGAGTTTCAGCCAGCTAACCATGGCTGGCAGGAAGCCTTCTGCTTTTTTGGCACGGGTTCGATATGCGGCTCGCTGAATATCGGTGGTACCGGTACCGAGCAACCGCTATTCACAATTTAGCCTGATGTAAACCTGATGGGCACGAGGTCATGGCTATGGGCGGTAGCGTGCCTGAACAGGGCCCCGCAAGAGGAAATTCTGTGGAATTTGTTACGAAATAAGGAAGCCCACGATGGATGTACAGAACTTCGACCACTCACACCACGCGTTAAAAATCCGCGGCCTGAGCAGCGGCGTGGACGTACTGTCCTTTGAAGGCAAGGAGCAATTAAGCGCCCCATTCCGCTATGACATTCAGTTTACCAGCAGCGATAAGTCTATTGCGCCGGAGTCGGTGCTGATGCAGGACGGGGCATTCAGCCTGACCGCCCCGCCGGTGCAAGGGATACCGACGCAGACTCCCCTGCGTACGTTGTACGGGGTGATCACAGGATTTAAGCAATTGTCTTCCTCACGGGACGAGGCGCGGTATGAGGTGCGGCTGGAGCCCCGTCTGGCGCTACTGTCCCGCAGCCATCAGAACGCGATTTATCAGAACCAGACGGTGCCGCAAATCGTGGAGAAAATACTCCGCGAGCGGCATGAGATGCGCGGTCAGGACTTTGTGTTTAACCTGAAGAGCGACTACCCGTCACGCGAGCAGGTCATGCAGTACGACGAAGACGATCTGACATTCATCTCACGGTTGCTGTCGGAGGTGGGTATCTGGTTCCGGTTCAGTACCGACGCCCGACTGAAAATCGGGGTTATCGAGTTTTACGACGACCAGAGTGGCTATGAGCGCGGCCTGACGCTGCCGCTGCGTCACCCTTCGGGGATGAGCGACAGCGGAACCGAAGCAGTGTGGGATCTGAACACGGCCTACAGCGTGGTATCGAGGTCCGTCACGACGCGGGATTACAACTACCGTGAAGCGATGGCGGAGATGACAACAGGCCAGTTTGACGTAACAGGCGGGGATAACACCACCTACGGTGAAGCCTATCATTACGCTGACAATTTTCTGAAAACGGGTGACAAAGCGACGCCGGAGAGTGGTGCATTCTATGCGCGTATCCGCCACGAACGCTACCTGAACGGACGCGCCATCCTGAAGGGACAGAGCACCAGTTCTCTGCTGATGCCGGGGCTGGAGATAAAGGTCGAGGGTAATGATGCGCCAGAGGTATTCCGCAAGGGCATTCTGATAACCGGGATTACCGCCAGCGCAGCACGAGACCGCAGTTACGAACTGACATTCACCGCCATCCCCTATTCCGAACACTACGGCTACCGCCCTCCTCTCATCCGCAGGCCTGTGATGGCAGGGACACTCCCGGCGCGGGTGACCAGCACCACGGCAAATGATGTCTACGCTCATATCGACAAAGACGGGCGCTATCGAGTGAACCTGGACTTTGACCGGGATACGTGGAAGCCGGGTTTCGAGAGCCTGTGGGTACGGCAGTCACGCCCCTATGCGGGAGATACTTACGGTCTGCACCTGCCGCTGCTGGCGGGAACCGAGGTTAGCATCGCGTTTGAGGATGGCAACCCGGACAGGCCATATATCGCCGGGGTGAAACACGACTCGGCGCACACCGACCATGTGACCATCCAGAACTATAAGCGCAACGTGCTGCGCACCCCGGCGAATAACAAAATCCGGCTGGACGATGAGCGGGGTAAGGAGCACATCAAGGTCAGCACAGAGTACGGCGGAAAGAGCCAGCTGAACCTGGGACATCTGGTGGATGCTGGGAAGCAGCAGCGCGGTGAGGGTTTCGAACTGCGCACCGATATGTGGGGTGCGATAAGAGCGAAAAAAGGTGTCTTTATCAGCGCCGATGCGCAGGAAAAGGCGCAGGGGCAGGCGCTGATGATGGATGAAGCGTTAAGCCAGCTCCAGGAAGCGCTGTCTTTAGTGGAAGCACTACATAGCGCCGCTGAAGTGGCAAAATCAGAGCTGGCGGATTTACAGACACAAAAAACGCTATTGTCAGAAACGCTGACCGAGCTGAAAAAATCAGCGCTACTGCTTTCTGCTCCCGCGGGGATTGCACAGGTTACGCCCAAAAGCCTGCAATTATCCTCAGGGGAAAACCTGATTAGCACCAGTGGGAAAAATACGGATTTCAGCGTATTTAAAAAATTCACTGTAGCTGCGGGAGAAGCAGTAAGTCTGTTTGCTCAAAAGCTTGGTATTAAAATTTTCGCCAGCAAAGGCAAAGTGGAGATTCAGGCACAAAGCGATGAAATGCTCCTGGATGCATGTAAAGATCTGCGCATAAGCAGTAGCGACGGAAAAATTCTTATTAGCGCAAAAAATGAAATCATCCTAACCAGTGGTGGTGGATATATTCGAATTGGAGGTGGCACGGTGGAATGTGCCGCACCAGATAAAATTATAGAGCGTGGAGCGGTTTGGCAAAAATTCAGTGGTCAGAGTATCAGTCAGGCCATGCAGGAATGGGATTCCACTGATTTTGCCATCACCCCTGAGATCCTCTGGAAGCAAACCGGCAAACCGGCAAAGAATCAAAAGGTACGCGTTACCCGCGGCGATGGCACTACCGTTGAAATGACGACTGACGATCAAGGGAAACTACCTGTGCAGAGCGGGCTTTTTGTTGAATCAATAAAAATTGATCTCTTAGATAATCAGGAAGATTAAGGATATTCGGAGGGAATATATGTCTACGACGATGCATATGGATCGTGCCGATAAAAATAAAGTTGGCACCGCGGAAATTGAGGACCTGCGGGTAATTCCGGTTATTTTTCTGCCAGGAATAATGGGAACGAATCTTAAAGAAAACTCTGAAGAGAAGAATGCAAAAGCTGTATGGCGATACGATAGCGAAACCTCCTTGTTGGGCTGGACACTTCCATCTTCGGGGCCAAAGGAGAGAAAACGGCTACTTCATCCTGAACGGGTGAAAATAGACAACCGGGGAAGAATTCTGCTGTCGTCTGGAATACAAGAGCAGGTCTCAGCTATTCGTCCCTACCCCTCCTCCAATTATGATGAGGAGGGAAAGAACCGTTATGCTGAAGCGCTGAATAAGATAATGGATAATAACGAGCCGGAAAAAAAACTCTTTGGCTCGCGCCATGATCGAGGCTGGGGAGAGGTAGCCGCCCCAAGCTACGGCGCTTTTCTTGATGCGCTACAGACTGCACTGTACCGGGATAAACCAACGATAAAAGACAATACGCTGAGTGCGATTTATCAAAAATTAGTTGATGAACCACTGGGGCTGGAATTTGGTGTGGATTCCCTGGATGAAACATACCTTGAAGTCATGAAACTATATCAGTTTCCAGTACATGTCGTGGGCTACAACTGGCTGGGCTCCAATATACTGTCGGCAAAAAGACTTGGCGGAGAAGTCGATAGGATTATTGACAAGTATCAAACTCAGGGCATGAAGTGCAGCAAAGTCATTCTGGTGACCCATTCAATGGGGGGGCTAGTGGCACGATATTATTCAGAATGTCTGGAGGGCAGAGATAAGATTTACGGTATTGTTCACGGTGTGATGCCGTCTGTTGGCGCGGCGGCGACCTATACCCGCATGAAGCGCGGTACTGAAAACACAGAGTCCGGTTTGGCTGGCGCTGTAGGATATCTCACCAGCCATATCCTTGGCCGCAACGCAGCAGAGATGGTAGCGATTGGCTCTCAGTCTTCCGGCGCGCTGGAGTTACTCCCTGCCAACAATTATGGTGACGACTGGCTTAAGGTCGTTGACCGTGACGGTAGTATATTAACGCTGCCCGCAGATCTTCCGGTCGGAGAGGACGGTAAGAAAGAAAACTGTCTTTATAGTGGCCTTTATCTGAACCGAGATAAATGGTGGAAGCTAATGGATGAAAATCTGTTGAATCCGTTTAATACCACATTGAATAAAAGGCAGATCGACAGTGACTGGTTGGAATATGAAAATCTGATTAAGGATAATGTAAAACCATTCCAGGAGCAGTTAGCTGACAAATACCATCCGTACACCTACTCATTTTATGGAAAAGCAAAAGGGGGAGAATTATCCGCAGCGTATCGGACTCAGGAGACGGCGGTCTGGAGCGGGGCGCTGGCAAGCGGCCAAATAGGTGAGACGCCGCCGGCGCCAAAAATGAATGACGAACGCCTTTATTTAAGTGAAGTCAGTGCCGATCGAACGGTGAAAGATGAACTTTCCCCGGAAGAGCAGGCATGGGCATTCAAGGGCGATAACAACGTAGTATATGGCTGGGTAGGACAACGTTTTACACTACGGGATGCCTGTGAAAATGGCGACGGTACGGTGCCTTTGCGCGCCGGGCAAATCGTTCATGAGAATATTCGGGAGCGTCTGGCAGTACAGGTTCTCCATGAAGCCGCTTACCGGAATACTCTCAGTCAAGCTTTTGCCTTACGCTCTATTATAAAAATTGCCCAGCAGGTCAATTACGATGAAAAAATGGTTTTTGCTTAATGGCCCACATCGCCTGAGAAACGGCTTGCTGCTGGCGACGGTGATATTTATCACGGGATGGCTGGCATTCAAACCCGGCGCGTATCAGTATTCATTAAATGACAGGGAGAAAGTGATGGTCACCTCATTATTGCAACACCCCGAAACACGGTACTTTGGTTTTTATTCTGTGGCGCTTCCGGCTGAATTTACGCCAGCCGGGATGGTGATGTTTATCCAGGGTTCAGCGATGACCCCAGTGGAAACAAAACGGCAATACTATCCTCCGTTCCGGCAGTTTCTGACGCGCTATGAAGAAAAGCTCAGGAATACGTCCGTCGTCAATCCGCAGGATGCGCCTTACCTGAAGGGAGTTTATCCACTAACCTCACCAATGAGCGGTGTCATTTTTGAGCGGATGGCGGCTGAGCATACTCCAGATATGGCAAGAGTACTGGATGCCTGGAAATGGGCAGATGGCATTACGTTTTCAGTTAAAATGAAAGCAAGAGACGAACGGGCTGCCCGTTATGATGTTTATTGGTATGGTAAAAGTAAAGAAGTCACTGATACCTTTCGATATAATGTCCCGCAGAAAAAATCACAATTACTGGCTATTCTGTCAGGGTTGCAACCCCGCCAGGATAATCAGCGCCCCTCAGGCAATCAGTTAGCTATTCAGTATGGGCAGGTTGATGCCTCACTGCTCGGGCAGTATGAAACTTCCATAAACTATCAAAACAGCAAAGAAGTCACTATCACATTAAAGACAGATAACCATAGTTATACCGGCACCCCGTTGCTGGATAAGGACGCCCGGGTGGTGGAAACAGAATACGGAGAAACCCTGTACAAAGGCAAACGTAAGGTCAACGGCCTTGAGATTTCAGAATGGTGGACGAAACAGACTGATAGTTATTATGCAAAACCAGCCATAATTTATAATTTTGAACTGGTTATCCATCAAGATAAGAAAGAAGGGAATAAGCTACTGGAGTTGTCGATGGATTACACCGTTGACCTGTTGCACGCGGATAACGCATTAACCGAGAACGAACTGGTAGCGCTGTGGGAGAATATAACCGAAACAATTAAATATCACCCCACCCGGTGGTGAAAACAGATTATCATACAGCGCCTGATTAACGATAACATTTCAGCTATTTTTTGGCTTTACACGCCATAATAATGATTTCCCGGCAGGTCAATTACGATGAAAAAATGGTTTTTGCTTAATGGCCCACATCGCCTGAGAAACGGCTTGCTGCTGGCGACGGTGATATTTATCACGGGATGGCTGGCATTCAAACCCGGCGCGTATCAGTATTCATTAAATGACAGGGAGAAAGTGATGGTCACCTCATTATTGCAACACCCCGAAACGCGGTACTTTGGTTTTTATTCTGTGGCGCTTCCGGCTGAATTTACGCCAGCCGGGATGGTGATGTTTATCCAGGGTTCAGAGATGACCACGGTGGAAACAAAACGGCAATACTTCCCTCCATTTCAGCAGTTCTTGATACGACATGAAGAAGAACTCAGAAACATGCAGCCTCAACTTCCTCAAGATGCGCCTTATCTTAAACAGATTTATCAACTTCCTTCTGACATGAAAGGAAAAATATTTGAATATATAAATACCAATTCAATTTCCGATGTATTCAGAACGCTTGAGGCCTGTAGGTGGAACGATGGAGTATCCTTTATTATAAAAATGAAAGCTCAGGATTCTCGTGATAAAAAATATGACACTAAAAGAAAAATATTTAGTCTGAAATATAACATCCCTGAGAAAAAATCACAATTACTGGCTATTCTGTCAGGGTTGCAACCCCGTCAGGATAATCAGCGCCCCTCAGGCAATCAGTTAGCTATTCAGTATGGGCAGGTTGATGCCTCACTGCTCGGGCAGTATGAAACTTCCATAAACTATCAAAACAGCAAAGAAGTCACTATCACATTAAAGACAGATAACCATAGTTATACCGGCACCCCGTTGCTGGATAAGGACGCCCGGGTGGTGGAAACAGAATACGGAGAAACCCTGTACAAAGGTAAACGTAAGGTCAACGGCCTTGAGATTTCAGAATGGTGGACGAAACAGACTGATAGTTATTATGCAAAACCAGCCATAATTTATAATTTTGAACTGGTTATCCATCAAGATAAGAAAGAAGGGAATAAGCTACTGGAGTTGTCGATGGATTACACCGTTGACCTGTTGCACACGGATAACGCATTAACCGAGAACGAACTGGTAGCGCTGTGGGAAAATATAACCGAAACAATTAAACATCACCCCAGCCAGTGGCAATGACAATAACATGCTTAGCAAGCGTCTGTTTTTTTTGAAAATTAAAATACATCAGCGCAATATTACAATACTGTCTACCACAGTAATGAACACGTTGAATATTATAGCCATATCTTCACACCCAGCCCTTTTATAACGCATTATAATTTCTTTTACCAACCGCTCAACAGGATAGAAAATATGTCAGGACTTGTTTGTTTAGGTGATGCTACTACTCATGGAGGTAAGGTCATAACCGCATCTTCAACCATGTTTATTAACGGCGTACAGGTTGCATTGGTAGGAGATTTAGTTTCCTGTCCTAAACACGGGGTTAATCCTATACAGGAAGGTGATTCGACAGCGATGGAACAAGGTAAAAACATCGTCGTGAATAATTGCCAGTGTGCATGTGGATGCCGTGTCATAAGCTCCCAATCGGAAAACAGTATAGAGTCATAATATGGGATGGATGATACCAGTAGTACCGGAAAGAAGCCCTCTTCCTAAACCAAATTACAGACGTTGGATTATATTGTTAATTCCCATGTTAACCATAGGTGGACTGTGCGGGCTATTTGCCTTTAATCTTGTCACATATGGTGACGTATTGATATATGGCATATTACCAGCATTATTCCTCTGGTTATGCATCATGGGCGTTGTGATTAATAAATATGAACAATCCGTTGCCTCCTGCCTGGCGTGGAACACTGAAAAAGAGCAAATAAAAGAACACTGGCGGAAATGGAGTCAAAAACAATTAGCAGTAGTTGGCAATATTATTTACACTCCAGATGGCGAAGGAATAGATTCATTACTGGGACCACTTAAGGATATTCCTGCATATCCACAAAAAGCGAGACCTCTCTCTTTTCCATTGCGCAACACTCTCACTGCAATAACGAGTAACATCCATCAAAACCTGAAGCATCAGTATCCAGGTTATCGCAACTATTTGCAGACAATTTATATATTACAGTCTAAAAACAAAGAGTGTAAAAAAATAGAGCAAGCGGTTCTCTCGCAGTGGGATCTGATTCCAGAGACAGTCAACTCCATTGAATGCATTGAGTCATTCTATGATAATGAAAATTTCGACGGTTTGGTTTTAGTCATTTGCCTACAACGCTGGTCAGGAGATGCCTCTGGCAAACACAGTGAATTAGTTTCTGGTCAGTTAATTTCTTCTTATTCATTCGCAAAACGACATGCCATCCCCGTTATCGCTGGTATAGGTCGAACCATGACATTAGAACCCGAGGGGCTGGAATCGAATTTAAATACACTAGTTGAATACAATCAATTAAATAAAAACAAGTTACAACACATCTGGGTTTCTAATATTAACAATGAACTAATAGAAAACATTATGCAGTATGCTAACCAATACGAATGGGAACTGCCAAGGAGACAGCCGTTGCACATGATTGACCATTCTTTTGGCCCAGGAAGTGAGTTAGCATTTCCATTATCCCTGGCGATATTAACTGAAGCCACCAGGAAAACGAGCAAAGAACAGTTGGTTATTTGTCAAAAATCACAAGAAATTGAAACAAAGTGGCTTTGTTTAATTACACCAGGCCACTATTTTGAGCGTGAGGAAAAATAATGCATACTGCGCGCTATGGTTTCTGGGGCTATCTTCTTATTATAGGGCTGGCAGGAATTTGTGCCTTATTGATTTTCATTAATCAGGATTTGTTGGCAAGGAGAGGAGTATCCGCCCAACAAGCGTGGTCACTATGGGGAGGGATATTTGCAATCCTGTTATTCGGACTGGTGTGTTCACCATTCTGGTGGCTCAGGAAACAAAAGAAAGAGCAGACGATTTATCGGCCTGAAGTGCCGGCCAAAAATGAAAAGCGACTATCTGATGATTTTTACATCCTTCTTAAATCAAAACTTCGGTCCCGCTATGGCCTGCTCTGGCGACATAAAGTCCGCCTGCTATTGGTGATGGGTGAATCGACGCAGGTGGAAGCGATTGCACCAGGATTAACGGCGCAGCGCTGGCAGGAAGGCGAGTACACAGTGTTAATATACGGAGGCTCCGCGTCGGCAGCCCCGGATACGACACTTTTGACATCCCTGAAAAGACTGCGCCATTTCCGTCCGCTGGACGGCATTATCTGGCCGCTGACGGAAAAACAATGTTGCCAGACGGCGCAACTGGATAAAGGTTGGCGTGAGCTGGCTACCTGCGGAAAATTGCTCGGTTTTCAGGCCCCGTTATATCTGTGGCAAGTTTGTGATGACGGTGGTTATCAGGCTGGGCGTACGCTACAAAGCGTCGGTTGCCTGTTGCCTGAACGCTGCGTGCCGGAACAACTGGCGTCGCTGCTGGAAGCGCGGACACTGCAGTTGACCGCACAGGGAGTACAGCAGTTACTGAATAACGACCACCACGATTTCCTGTTACGGCTTGCCCATCAGCTCGCTGAAGGCGGTATTGTTAAATGGAAGACGGCGCTAAAACCGCTCCTTGCCGGTGGCGCGTTTTCTTGCCTGCAACTGCGTGGTCTGATGTTCAGCCCTCCGCTTACCCCCGCGCCAGAGGCCGCGATCCACGCATGGTTGCCATCGCCGGTATGGTTGGGCGTGACTGGCGATAATGCGCGGGGGCGCAGAGTGGGTTTTCCGTGGTGGCGCACTATGTTAGCGATCTGCGCCTGTGTGCTGGCGGTATGGGTGGCCGGAATGATGACCTCCTTTTTCGCCAACCGTGCCCTGATTCAGGAAACCGCGATACAGGCGACGCGGGCGCGTGATATCCGCCTGCCGCTTTCAGAACAACTGGCCGCACTGCATACCTTACAGAGCCAACTCGAGCGTCTGCAGTACCGTATTCGCCACGGTGCGCCGTGGTATCAGCGTTTCGGTCTTGAACGTAACGCGCATCTGCTCAGCGCCGCCTTTCCTGGTTATGCCCAGGCAGCAAACCGGCTGGTGCGCGATGTCGCAGCCGCGTATCTGCAGCAACAATTGAACGCCTTTGTCGCCCTGCCGCCGAACAGTCCGCAACGCACCGCAACGGGAGAACAGCGCTATAAACAGCTTAAGGCGCTGCTGATGATGTCCCGCCCGGAAAAATCTGACGCCGCCTTTTTCAGCACCACGCTGATGGCAGAGCATCTGCGCTATGCAGCTGTACCGGAAGGTACCCGGCAAAGCGTGCTGCCATCGCTGCTGACCTTCTGGATGGCTAATCTGCCGGAGCATCCACAGTGGAAAATCGCCCCGCAGCCGCAACTGACCGGCGCGGTACGCAAAATTCTGCTGCGCCAGATTGGGGTGCGCAATGCGGAAAACACCCTCTATCAGAACGTCCTGAAACAGGTCTCCCGTAACTATGCCGATATCACGCTGGCAGACATGACCGGCGACACGCTGGCAGACCCGCTTTTCAGTACCGAACAGACCGTACCGGGAATATTTACCCGTCAGGCATGGGAAGGACAGGTAAAAGAGGCAATAGAACAAGTGGTCACCGCCCGGCGCGAGGAAATCGACTGGGTGCTCAGTGACCGTCGGCAGGACGCATCCGCCGATATCTCGCCTGAGGTGCTGCGCGCCCGCCTGACCACACGCTACTTCACCGATTTCGCCGGTAGCTGGCAGGCCTTCCTCAACAGTATTCGCTGGAAAAAAGAGGACTCGCTTTCCGGCGTGCTTGACCAGTTAACGCTGATGGCTGATGCCCGCCAGTCGCCGCTGATTGCGCTCACGGATACCGTGGCATGGCAGGCGGCAACCGGAAGGGAAAGCGCAGGCCTGTCGGATTCATTGGTAAAGTCGGCAAAAGCACTGTTTAACGGCAAGGAAAATACGTCGCATGTCGTCCGTAAAGATGAAACACCGGCGGGACCAATGGACAAAACGTTTGCCCCGCTGCTGCGACTGATCGGGGATACAACCGGAGGGCGGGGTGATACTCAGCTCAGCCTGCAAACCTGGCTGACCCGCGTCACCCGTGTGCGCCTCAAGCTACAACAGGTGATTAACGCCCCCGACCCGCAGGAGATGACCCAGCAGCTGGCGCAGACCGTATTTCAGGGGAAAACGGTCGATCTTACCGATACCCGCGATTATGGCCGTCTGATAGCCGCCAGTCTGGGTGAAGAATGGAGTGGTTTTGGCCAGTCGTTGTTTGTTAGCCCGGTGGAGCAGGCATGGCGACAGGTGCTGACGCCCGCAGCGGATAGCCTTAACCGGCAGTGGCAGCGCGCTATTGTCAACCTCTGGGAGCAGGATTTTGCCGGGCGCTACCCGTTCAAAGACACAGCGAATGACGCCTCACTTCCCCTGCTGGCGCAG
>NZ_PJDK01000100.1:0-15435 GCF_002837615.1 Klebsiella sp. X1-16S-Nf21 | reverse complement strand
CCTCCTGCAGCTCCTGCTCCGCTTCCGCCAGATCGAACGGCAGTTTGCCCATCTCGATAAAGGTGGCGAAGGCGCAGGCGCACAGCGCCAGAATCAGTGGAATGCTGTGCGCCGCCGGCCAGTGGTAAAGGGTATCGGTGATGGTGCTGATATGGGTCGAGCCGGCGACCTGCGCCGCCACCCACAGGCCCAGCAGCAGGATCGGCTCCACCAGCACGCCGAGCATCGCTTCGCGACTGCTGCCCAGCGCGGTAAACGGGCTGCCGGTGTCCAGACCGGAAATAGCAAAGAAGAAACGGGCGATGGCGAACAGGTAGATCAGGGTGATGAGATCCCCGAGCACCGGCAGCGGAGAGTCCACCGTCACCACCGGCAGCGCGGTGGCGATGGTCAGCATCACGCCGACCATGACGTACGGCGTCAGGCGGAACACCCAGCCAGAGGCGTCAGGACCCACGCTCTGACGGCCCAGCAGTTTCAGGATATCGCGATACTCCTGCAGTACCCCCGGTCCGCGGCGGTTATGCAGCCGCGCGCGGGCGACGCGAACGATCCCGGACAACAGCGGCGCGACGGCAAACAGCACCAGCGCCTGTAGCAATGCAATTAACAGACTCATTCTCAGGCTCCTCGCGAAATGACAATCACCACCAGCACCGCCAGCTCAACCAGCGCGATCCCGCGCAGCAGCGCCGGCGCCGAGGCCGATTGCCAGCCCGGCACCAGACGCACCGGGTTTAGCCAGTGGCGCAGCTTCAGCAGCGGCGCAAAGGCTTCTTTCACCGGCATGGCAAAGCCGTGGGCCGTCACCACCATCGACTGCTCGTGGTCGTAACCGCAGACCCACGCCGCGCCGCGCGAGCGCGCCGCCAGGCGATCGCCTTTAAAGAAGATCATCAGCAGGAACGGCAGCAGCGGGCAGGCGATAAGCAGCAGCGCGATCATCGGCTGCGATACCACGCTCGATACCTGAGCCTGCACCGGGAAGGCGCCGCTCACCAGCGGCAGCAGCCACGGCGCGGCGATGCCGCCAACGAGGCAGAAGACCGCCGCCAGTATTACGCTCAGGGTCATCAGCCAGGGGGCGCAGGTGGCGTTTTCCGCCTCTTTCGTCCGCGGCGCGCCGAGGAAGGTCACGCCATAGACTTTCGCCATACACATCACCGCCAATGCGCCGGTGATCGCCAGGCCGACGGCCAGCAGCGGCCCCAGCAGACGGCCAATAAACAGGTCGCCGGTGCTCATTTTGAAGAAGGACTGGTAGATAACCCACTCGCCGGCGAAGCCGTTCAGCGGCGGCAGGGCCGCCATTGCCATCAGTCCTACCAGCATGGCGAGGGAGATCAGCGGCATTTTTTTACCGATGCCGCCCAGCTTCTCGATATCGCGATGGCCGGTACGGAACCACACCGCCCCGGCGCCGAGGAACAGCGTGGTTTTGAACAGGCTGTGGTTAATCAGGTGATACATACCGCCGATAAAACCCAGCACCATCAGCGTGCTGTTGCGGGTTGCCACGCCGGTAACAAAGGCGCCCAGCCCCAGCAGGATGATGCCGATGTTCTCGAGGGTGTGATAGGCCAGCAGACGCTGAATGTTATGCTCCATCAGGGCATACAGCCCGCCGATAAAGGCGGTGATCATCCCCAGCGCCAGCAGCATGACGCCCCACCACAGCGGCGGCACGCCGCCGGCCAGCGAGACGGTCAGCATGCCGTAGAGACCGACCTTCATCACCACGGTGGAAAACAGCGCGGCGGCCGGCGCGCTGGCCCCGGCGTGAGCCTGCGGCGCCCAGCCGTGCAGCGGGATCGCCCCGGCCAGCAGGGCGAAACCCACCAGCCCCGGTAGCCACAGCAGCGGGTTCTGCATCATATCCACCGCCTGGAGGTTGATCTGCGCCAGCTCGAGAGTGCCGTAGGTCGACCATACCAGCCAGCAGGTCCAGGCCATCAGCAACGTGCCGAGACGCCCCAGGGCAAACCACAGCTTACCGGAAGCGGCGCAGCCGGTGAGAAACGCCGCGCAGAGCGCCATGATCTCCGCCATCACCACCAGCGAACCGATATTGGTCACCACCACCGCGCAGGTGGCGGCGGCCAGCAGCAGGTTGACCAGCAGGCCGTTGGCCTTCACCTGCGGATGGCGATGCCAGCTAATATTGAACAGCGACACCGGCAGCGCCGACAGGCCGATGGCCAGCAGCCACAGCGCGTTGACACCGCCCACCCGCATCGTCAGATGCAGAAACTGCAGCATGCCGCCGTGGATCCGTTCCGGCATCAAGAGCGCTGCGCCGCCGGCAACCACCAGCATGGCGCTGGCCACCGCGCCGCCGATCCCGGCAATAGCGCCGCTGAGCGGTTTACGCATGGCAAACACAAAGGCCAGCACGGCGCTGGCGGCGTACCACATCACCGCCTGATTGACTAATCCCATTACACTCATTCCCTCTCCCCCTGTTGCGCCTGGAACAGCGACAAGTCGCCAAGGTCGGTATTAAAGGTCAGCTGGCGTTTACGCTTGCTGGCCTGGGCGATATCCCGGCTATCCACCAGCATCAGCGCGTTGGTCGGGCAGGTCCGCACGCAGGCCGGGCCCTGGTCATCGAAGTGGCAGAGGTCGCATTTCACAGCAATGGCGCGCACGCCGGGCACCCAGTCGAGCAGCGAGCTGACGCGGGCCGGCGCCGGCGGCGCGGGGGGGGCCAGCCGGGTATTGGCATTCGCCGGGATATCCAGCGGGCGGCTGCCGGAAAATTCGATGGCGCCAAACGGGCAGGCAATGCCGCACAGTTTGCAGCTTACGCACAGGCTCTCGTTGAGCTGGACGGCGCCATCGACGCGCTGGATGGCGTTAACCGGACAGACAGCGGCGCAGGGGGCATCTTCGCAGTGGTGGCACATCTGCGGTGCCGATTCTTTTTCATTACGCATCACCTGCAGCCGCGGCATAGCCTGCAGGCCGTGCTGGCGATGCGTCTCAGAGCAGGCGGCTTCGCAGGTGCGGCAGCCGATACAGACAGTGGAGTCAGCAATTACAAAACGGTTCACCGGGTCATCCTCGGGTGAAAGTCACTTTTGACGAAATCAGGTTGCGCAGGTGTCATTTTCGACACGTGTCGACACCTCGCGATCAGTGGGTCAGGGCCAGATGGCTTAAATCCACCGGTTGGTCTTGCTCCATGGCGTCATACAGACGGTCATAGACGGTGGCGATAATCGCCAGATAGTGCTCCAGCACCTGGTCGCGGGAGCGGTTGCTGATCCGCCCGTCCACCGTGCCATCTGCCGCCAGCGAGGCCTGAGCAATCAGGTACTTATCACCGCCGCCTTTGTTTTCGACGTAGTATTCGATGGTGTGGCTGTTAAAGCCTTCCGCCAGCGCGACAAACACCTGAAAATGGCCGAACAGCACGAAGCACAGCTCTTTATCCGGCGCGCAGCTCATCGCGTGATGCAGGCGGGCCTTCGACAAGGTGATCCCCTGAACCAGCGAGTTACAGTAGATGTGCCACTGCTCCTGCTGCTGCCGGTGACGGTCGGCGATGTAATCCGCCTTTTCACTTATTTCCCAAATAGTCATATCGGTTTCTCCGTTGCATGAGATGCACCCTCTAAGCATTTTTCATGCCAGGTTTTATTTAATTGATTTAACTATGTTTTTGTATTCATCCCTGCCGACGTGACATGTCGATGACAGCCCCGGGGCGTCGACATCGACATCGACGGCCACGACGATTTCATTCTGGCATCGTTATTGCATACAAGGCGCATTGCGATACGGAGGCGACTATGCACGAAATCACCCTCAGCCAGCGGGCGCTGGAAATTATTGAACAACAGGCGCAGCAGGCCGGCGCGCGACGGGTGACCGGCGTGTGGCTCAAGGTCGGCGCATTTTCCTGCGTGGAAGCCAGCGCCCTGACCTTCTGCTTTGAGCTGGTCTGCCGGGGCACGCTGGCGGAGGGGTGCGAACTGCATATCGCCGAACAACAGGCTGAATGCTGGTGCGAACGCTGCCAGCAGTACGTCCATCTTGTCTCGCAGCACGTCCGCCGCTGCCCGCTCTGCAATAACGACCAGCTACAGATCGTGGCGGATGACGGCTTACAGATTAAGCGTTTAGAACTGGAGTAAACTATGTGTACAACATGCGGCTGTGGCGAAGGCAACCTCTATATTGAAGGAGACGAACGAAATCCGCATTCCGCGTTCCGCAGCGCCCCCTTCGCGCCCGCCCCACGCCAGACGATGACCATCACCGGTGTCAAAACCGATCACTTCGCCCCCACCCGCACGCCAGAGGGCGACCTGCATTACGGCCATGGAGAGGCTGGGACTCACGCCCCGGGGCAGAGCCAGCGGCGGATGCTGGAAGTGGAGATCGACGTGCTGGATAAAAACAACCGTCTGGCGGCGCGCAACCGCGCACGCTTTGCGGCGAAACAGCAGCTGGTGCTGAATCTGGTTTCCAGCCCCGGCTCCGGTAAAACCACCCTGCTGACCGAAACCCTCACCCGGCTGAAAGGACGCGCCGACTGCGCGGTGATTGAAGGCGATCAGCAAACGGTCAATGACGCCGCCCGCATTCGCGCCACCGGCACCCCGGCGATTCAGGTCAATACCGGGAAAGGCTGCCATCTCGATGCCCAGATGATCGCCGACGCCGCCCCGCGCCTGCCGCTGGCTGACCACGGCATTCTGTTTATCGAAAACGTCGGCAACCTGGTCTGCCCGGCCAGCTTTGATCTCGGCGAACGCCATAAGGTGGCGGTGCTGTCGGTCACCGAAGGCGAAGACAAACCGCTGAAATATCCACATATGTTTGCCGCCGCCAGCCTGATGCTGCTCAACAAAGTCGACCTGCTGCCGTATCTCAATTTCGACGTTGAGAAGTGCCTGGCCTGCGCCCGTGAGGTCAATCCGCAAATTGAGATTATTCTCCTCTCGGCCACCAGCGGCGAAGGCATGGAGCAGTGGCTCACCTGGCTGGAGACGCAGCGATGTGCATAGGCATTCCGGGACAAATTTGCGCCATCGACGGCGTGCTGGCGAAGGTGGAAGTCTGTGGCATTCAGCGCGACGTCGACCTGACGCTGGTGGGCGCCGTTGACGAGCAGGGTCAGACGCGTCTCGGCCAGTGGGTGCTGGTGCACGTTGGGTTCGCCATGAGCGTGATCAATGAAGCCGAAGCGCGCGACACTCTCGAGGCGCTGCAAAATATGTTCGATGTGGAGCCGGACGTCGGCGCGCTGCTGTATGGCGAGGAGCGATAATGCGTTACGTTGACGAATACCGCGCCCCCGAACAGGTGATGCAGCTGGTGGCGCATCTTCAGCAGCGTGCGCGTCTGCTGCCGCACACCGCCGCGCGACCGCTACGCATCATGGAGGTCTGCGGCGGCCATACTCATGCCATTTTTAAATTCGGGCTCGACCAGCTGTTGCCGGAGAATATCGAATTTATTCATGGGCCAGGCTGCCCGGTGTGCGTCCTGCCGATGGGGCGCATCGATGCCTGCATTGAGATTGCCAGCCGTCCGGGGGTCATCTTCTGCACCTTCGGCGACGCCATGCGCGTGCCAGGTAAAAACGGCTCGCTGCTGCAGGCGAAATCCCGCGGCGCCGATGTCCGCATCGTTTACTCGCCGATGGACGCCCTGCGGCTGGCGCAGCAAAACCCGCAGCGTGAGGTGGTCTTTTTCGGCCTCGGTTTCGAAACCACCATGCCCGCCACCGCCCTCACCCTGCGTCAGGCGCGGGAGCGCAACGTCGATAACTTCTACTTTTTTTGCCAGCACATCACCCTGCTGCCGACCCTGCGCAGCCTGCTGGATCAGCCGGACAACAGTATCGACGCCTTTCTCGCCCCGGGCCACGTCAGTATGGTGATCGGCACCGAAGCCTACGGCTTTATCGCCAGCGACTATCATCGTCCTTTAGTGGTCGCTGGTTTCGAACCGCTTGATCTACTGCAAGGCGCGGTGATGCTGGTTGAGCAGACAATAGCGCAGCGCAGCGATGTGGAAAATCAGTACCGTCGCGTGGTGCCGGATGCCGGCAACCCGCTGGCGCAAGCGGCGATGGCCGACGTCTTTCGCCTGGATGGCGACAGCGAATGGCGCGGCCTGGGGGTCATTAGCGACTCCGGCGTGCAGCTTACGCCAGCCTATCAGCGCTTCGATGCCGAGGCGCATTTCCGCCCGGCGCCGCAGCGCGTGTGCGACGACCCGCGGGCCCGCTGCGGCGAGGTGCTGACCGGCCGCTGTAAACCGCACCAGTGCCCGCTCTTCGCCCGCACCTGCAATCCGCAAAGCGCCTTTGGCGCGCTGATGGTCTCCTCAGAAGGGGCCTGCGCCGCCTGGTATCAATATCGCAGTCAGGAAAATGAAGCATGAAAAGCGTCCAGTTAGCCCACGGTAGCGGCGGTCAGGCAATGCAGCAGCTGATCGGCGACCTGTTTATGCAGGCCTTCGCCAACCCCTGGCTGGCGGAGCAGGAGGATCAGGCGCGCCTCGATCTGGCGGCGCTCGCCGCCCAGGGGGACCGCCTCGCCTTCTCCACCGACAGCTACGTGATTGACCCGCTGTTCTTTCCCGGCGGCAATATCGGCAAGCTGGCCGTCTGCGGTACCGCCAACGATGTGGCGGTCAGCGGCGCCATCCCCCGCTATCTTTCCTGCGGCTTTATTCTCGAAGAGGGGCTGGAGATGGCCACCCTGGAAGCGGTGGTCGCCAGCATGGCCGACACCGCCCGGGCGGCAGGGATCGCCATCGTCACCGGCGACACTAAAGTGGTGCCGCGCGGCGCGGCGGATAAGCTGTTTATTAACACCGCCGGCATCGGCGCCATCCCGGCGGACGTTCGCTGGGGGACGCAGCAGATTAGCGCCGGTGATGTGCTGCTGGTCAGCGGCACGCTGGGGGATCATGGCGCCACCATCCTTAACCTGCGCGAGCAGATGGGGCTGGACGGCGCGCTGTCCAGCGATTGCGCGGTGCTGACGCCGCTTATCCAGACCCTGCGGCCACTGAGTGGAGTGAAAGCTCTGCGCGACGCCACCCGCGGCGGGGTCAATGCCGTCGCCCATGAGTTCGCCGCCGCCAGCGGCTGCGGCATCGAACTGCAGGAGGCAACGCTGCCGGTCAACGATACGGTGCGCGGCGTCTGCGAACTGCTTGGGCTGGACGCCCTGAACTTCGCCAATGAAGGCAAACTGGTGCTCGCCGTCGCCCGCGAGGCCGCGGAAAACGTGCTAGCGCATTTGCGGTCTCACCCACTGGGACGCGATGCGGCGATAATCGGCGAAGTGGTCGACCGCCCGGGCGTGCGTTCCGTTGGGCTGTACGGCGTGAAGCGTACGCTCGATCTTCCCCACGCCGAGCCGCTGCCGAGAATTTGTTAACGACGGCGTCGGGTCCCGGATAGCGGCTGGCGCCTTATCCGGGCTACAAAACTGCGCGCACGTAGCCCGGCTAAGCGCAGCGCGAGCCGGGGTTAAAGCGGCAATAACCGCTTTATTAACATACTATTATTTGTACCATCATTTTCTTATGCGCCACGTTGTCGGCGCGTTTTGGACGTAAGCAATGTCGTATACACCGATGAGCGATCTCGGCCAGCAAGGGCTGTTCGATATCACCCGGCTTTTATTACAGCAGCCCGATCTGGCCGCGCTGAGCGAAACTCTCACCCGCCTGGTGCAACAGTCAGCGCTCGCCGACGAGGCGGCCATCATCCTGTGGAACGCGGGTAACCACCGCGCGGCCAGGTACGCCTGCGATGAAGCCGGTCACCCGGTGAGCTACGAGGACGAAACCGTGCTCGCCCACGGTCCGGTGCGCCGCTTACTCTCCCGGCCGGATGCCCTGCATTGCGACCACGAGACCTTTGCCGACACCTGGCCGCAGCTTATCCGCAGCGGGCTCTATCGCCCGTTCGGGTACTACTCGCTGCTGCCGCTGGCGGCTGATGGGCGGATCTTCGGCGGCTGTGAATTTCTGCGCCGTGACAACCGGCCGTGGAGCGAGAAAGAGTTCCAGCGGCTGCATACCTTCACGCAGATCGTCGCCGTCGTCACCGAGCAAATTCAGAACCGGGTCAGCAATAACGTCGATTACGATCTGCTGTGCCACGAGCGCGACAACTTTCGCATCCTGGTGGCGATCACCAACGCGGTGCTCTCACGCCTGGATATCGACGAGCTGGTCAGCGAGGTGGCGAAAGAGATCCATCGCTACTTCCGGATCGACGCCATCAGCGTGGTGCTGCGCAGCGACCGCAAAGGGAAGCTCAACATCTATTCCACGCATTATCTTGACGCCAGCCATCCCGTCCACGACCAGAGCGAGGTGGATGAAGCTGGTACCCTCACCGAGCGCGTGTTCAAAAGCAAAGAGATGCTGCTGCTCAACCTGCACGAGCATGACACCCTCGCGCCGTATGAGAAAATGCTCTTCGAGATGTGGGGCAATAAGATCCAGACCCTGTGCCTGCTGCCGCTGATGTCCGGCAATACCCTGCTCGGGGTGCTGAAGCTGGCGCAGTGCGACGAACAGGTCTTCACCACCACCAATCTCAAGCTGCTGCGGCAGATCGCCGAGCGGGTATCGATCGCTATCGATAACGCCCTCGCCTACCGCGAAATTCAGCGCCTGAAAGAGCGGCTGGTGGATGAGAACCTCGCCCTCACCGAGCAGCTCAATAATGTCGAGAGCGAATTCGGCGAGATCATCGGCCGCAGCGAGGCGATGAACAATGTGCTCAAACAGGTCGAGATGGTGGCGCACAGCGACAGCACCGTGCTGATCCTCGGCGAAACCGGCACCGGTAAAGAGCTTATCGCCCGCGCCATCCACAACCTCAGCGGGCGTAACGGTCGACGGATGGTGAAGATGAACTGCGCCGCGATGCCCGCCGGGCTGCTGGAGAGCGATCTGTTCGGCCACGAACGCGGCGCGTTCACTGGGGCCAGCGCCCAGCGTATCGGCCGCTTCGAGCTGGCGGACAAAAGCTCCCTGTTCCTTGATGAAGTGGGCGATATGCCGCTGGAGTTGCAACCTAAACTGCTGCGCGTCCTCCAGGAGCAGGAGTTCGAACGTCTGGGGAGCAACAAGCTGATCCAGACCGACGTCCGGCTGATCGCCGCCACCAACCGCGATCTCAAGCAGATGGTTATCGACAGGGAATTCCGCAGCGATCTCTACTATCGGCTCAACGTGTTCCCCATCCACCTGCCGCCGCTGCGCGAACGTCCCGACGATATTCCGCTGCTGGTGAAGGCCTTTACCTTTAAAATCGCCCGCCGCATGGGGCGCAACATCGACAGCATTCCGGCGGAAACCCTGCGCACCCTGACGCGGATGGAGTGGCCGGGCAACGTACGCGAGCTGGAAAACGTTATCGAACGGGCGGTGTTACTCACCCGCGGCAACGTACTGCAGCTCTCCCTGCCGGAGCGGGAGATCGTGGAAGTTCCTCGAACGCCGGCGGTCCTGCCTGAGGAAGGTGAGGATGAATATCAGCTGATCGTCCGGGTGCTGAAGGAGAGCAACGGCGTGGTGGCCGGGCCGAAAGGCGCCGCCCAGCGGCTGGGGCTCAAGCGCACCACGCTCCTGTCGCGCATGAAGCGGCTGGGTATTAATAAAGACGAACTGGTGTAACCTCGTGCGCTCCCCCTTTCCGCGCCGGTGAGAGGGAGCGCTGGCGCAGCGCGCTATTTATCGCTGGTAAAACCGTTGCTGGTCGCCAGTTCGGCAAACCACAGCGCATTGCGTTTTATCTGTCGCTCGCCGGTCTCCAGATCCAGTCGCCAGAAGCCGTAGCGTCGTTTGAAGGCATTGATCCACGACCAGTTGTCGATAAACGTCCACTGGTGTACGCCAAAGCAGTTCGCGCCGTCGGCAATGGCGCGGTGCAGCTGCACCAGATGCTCCTCCATCAGCTCGATGCGGAAAGTATCGTCTATCACCCCGTCCGCCCCGGGCTCTCCCTCTGATTGTCGATCCATCGCGATGCCGATTTCCGCGAGATACCACTTAATATTGCCGTAGTTATCGCGAATATTGGCGGCAATGTCATAGATCGCCTGCGGCAGGATCTCGTTGTTATCACGATAGGGATTAAAGCGGCCCTGCGGGTTCACCGCGTTTTCGAAATAGTATTCCGGGGTGAAATAATCGAGATCATATTCGCCCTCACGCGCTTTTACCCGCCGCGGCACGTAATAGTTCACCCCAAGAAAATCGATTTCCGCGCTGAGGATCAACGCCACGTCGTCTTTGCTGGTCGTCGGCAGGCAGTCGTGGGCGGCGAGGATCTCGCACAGCGCTTTGGGGAATTCATGTTTTACCAGCGGGTCAAGGAAGCTGCGGTTAAAAAACAGGTCGGCATACCCGGCGGCTTTTTTATCCGCGTCGCTGTCAGTGAGGGTATAGCTCGGGGTCAGGTTGAGCACCACGCCGATCTCGCCCGCCAGCGCCAGTTCACGATAAGCCGTTACCGCTTTGGCGTGCGCCAGCATAATGTTAAACGCCACCTGCGCCGCCAGCCGGCCATCTTTCTTACACGGATAGTGGAAGTCGTACAGGTAGCCTCCCTCAACCGGCACAATCGGCTCGTTGAAGGTTATCCAGTATTTAACCTTATGGCCAAACAGGCTAAAGGCGGTGCGGGCAAAGCGGGCAAACAGCTCGGCCACGTGCGCCGATTCAAAGCCGCCGTACTGTTTCTGCAGCGCTTCCGGCATATCAAAGTGGTAGAGATTGATCATCGGCTCAATGCCGTTGGCGATCATCTCATCGAGATAGGCGTGATAAAAACGCACCGCGTCCGGGTCCGGCGCACCGGTTTCCAAATCAGCGATCAGTCGTGACCACTGTATCGAGGTGCGAAACGAGTTGAAGCCGGTCTGTTTCATTAGCGCCACGTCCTGCGGATACTGATGATAAGTATCACATACGGTTTGCGGCCCTACCTGCTGATAAAATCGCTCCGGTTGTTCGGCAAACCAGCTATCCCAGATGGAACGATGGCGCTTATTGGTGACCCCTTCCGTTTGCGGGCCGGACGCCGCCGCCCCCCACAGAAACCCTTGCGGAAACTGATATTGCTGCATAACCTCTCCTTCGAAAAAAGGCTGCGCCCGTCTGGCGCAGCCTGAACGTACTACTCTGCGACCACTTCGATCGATTTAATGAACATATAGCCCCAGTCGCCGGCGAAGCGGCCGAAGTCAATCTGATTAGTCCCCGCGTTAAGCGTCACCGGTATCCGCAACTGCTGGCCCTGCTCATCCGTCTGCGGGAAGGCCACGGCCTGCGGAGCGCCCCCGTTGACGACAAATGAGTTCTGCTTACCGCCCCATTTGCCGTTGAAGGTTACATTGAGCAGGAACTGACCGCTCCACGGCGCCTGCACCTGCCAGCTGATCTTATCCCCCTCGTTGGCAAATGGGCCGAGGAAGCCGTCCTCGCCAACTGTCAGCGCGTCTTTATCACTCTTCATCACCGTCAGCCGACCCTCAGCCACGCCATAAACTTCGCCGTAATAACGACAAAAATCTGCTGGCGCTTTCCCCGTCGCTTCGCCCACCGTCACGGTCACGGTTTTGCTGCTTTTCAGCAGCCCATCGTCCGCCGTGAACGTCAGCGCATAGGTACCTGGCGTCGTAAACCAGGCCCGGGTTTGAGCCCGATCGGCATGGCAGAAATGCACCTGGCCATCGCCGGCGTGCTGCCAGCCCACCTTAACCTCTCGCGACGGCAGGCCATCGTCCTGCCAGCTGGCTGTAAGCTCGACGCCCTGGTCCTGCGTGGTGGTTAGGGCCGGTTCCAGCGTGACAACCGGCGGCTGATTCTCCTCGCTATGCTGCACGCTAATCACATTGGAAGGGGCCGAACGACCGCTCTCGTTTTTCGCCGTCACCCGGTAGTAATACGTATGCCCGAGCTGAAGCTGATGATAATCGTCGCGGAACAGAACCATGGTTTCCGGATTCCATTCGTTAACGCCATCGGAGATATCCCGGCCCACCACCGTCCACGGCCCGGTCGGCGAGGCGGCGCGTTCGACATCGTAGCTGCGTCCCACCGCGGCTCCCATCCAGTTGATCGCGAAGGGCGAGGTGGTCTCGCGCAGCAAAGGCGCGTCCGGCTTAGGCAGCGGCGCCATCGTCTGCTGCCCGGCCATCTGCGCCGCGGCCCTGCGCACCAGATCGACCACCGCCTGCTCCTGGTTCGCTTCGCCTTCTTTGGCAAACCCCGGCAGGTGGTAACTGTAGTGCCCGGTCGACTCCTTATGCCAGTAGAAGCCGCCGTCGTGACGATGGCCGCGGAAGCCCCAGATAAGCCCGCCGGCGGCTTGCGCCCCGTTGACGTCGCTGTGAACGATCGACTGCATAATGGCGTTCAGTTGATCCGCCGGCAGCAGGCCAAACTCGCCGACGAGATAGACTTTTTGCCCGCCGACGGCGCGCAGATCCTGCGTCACCTGCTCGGGATGGTTATTATCGGCATTGGTGTAATAGTGATTGCTGACGATATCCACATTGGGGTCGGTCAGCGCAAAGGAATTGATTTTCTTATAGGTACCATCTACCACCAGCTGATGAGGGGCCCATTTTTTAATCCACGCCGCGGTCTGATGCAGGAAATCGGCGTTGGTATTCTCCAGCTCGTTACCGGTTTCCCAGGCCATGATCGCCTTTTCATCATAATAGGCGCGGCCGGTGACAGTATTTGTCCGGGTGATAACCTGGCGGATCACATCCAGATAGGCTTTGAAGGTCTTGCTATCGGTCCGATAAAAGTCTTCCGCTTTTTCGTGGTAGAACGCCGCCAGCTGCTCACGCCCGCCCCACCACCACCAGTGGTCAATAAACGGCAGGATCAGTCGCAATCCCTGTTTATCCGCTTCGGCAATCATGTTGTCATACACCCGCATGGCTTTCTCATTCAGCCGCGGCATGCCGTCCGCCGTTTCCGGCGCCAGAATATGGGTCTCGCGCCCGCAGGCTTTATCAAATTCCTGCTGCACCGACAGCACGTAGACGCGCTGGGCTTTCGCCCCGGTTTGCACCATCGCCTGGATCCAGTTTTGCTGCTCCTGCGCCGTTGGCCATTTAAAGTATTGTCCCCAGCCGCGCGGGTCTGCTCTGCAGGGGCCGCGGGCGTCGTCTTCAATGCGGTGCAGCTCCGGCGCGTGGATCCCGGCGAAACGAAACACCTTGTCGCCGTCCTTGAGGGTGGCGCCGTCGCGAGTGATAAAGTGCGTAAAGTGCGAGCGCTCGGCGGCCAGCGCCCCGCCGGCCCCCAGCGCGGACAGCAGCCCCATCAGCAGCAGGTTTTTCATCGGCTTCATCGTTGTCTCTCCTTAGAACCAGACCTCGGCCTGTACGCCGAAGTTAACGGTGTCGGTAGAGCCACTGCGGGAATACCCGCCGGCGGTGATGGTATTGGTATCCCAGTTGTAGTTGCCGTCCAGCGCATCGGAGACACCTTTATCCCACTTCGCGTAGGTGACGAAGAAGCGCAGCTGCGGGCGTGCCCAGAAACCGGAGTCAAAGGTCAGGGTTGGCGCAACGGTGACTTTGGTCAGGCCGCCTTTGCCTTTGCCGTTTACCCCTTTGTAGTTTTTGTCATCCAGGTATTCGTAGCCCAGCTCGTACTGCATGGCAAAGTTGCGGGTGATCTGATGATAAGGGCGGATACCGGCGACCCACATCGAGCGTCCCCAGCCATGGTCATCTTCCGTCCACCAGCGGTAGTTTTTATCTTTCTGCCAGAAAGCGAAGGTCGAGATCTCCAGGTCGCCCATCGAGGCCACGCTATCCAGCACCACTCGCCAGGACTGAGTGTTTTCCAGATTGGCCCAGCCCCAGCCGTTTTTACCCAGTGAGTCACCCGCCGCCAGCCCTTTCCCGTACTGCAATGCAAGGCGGGAGTAGCCTCCGGTCAGACCATAGAAACCGTCAAAGTTATAAATACCGGTCACGCCATAGCCCTTCTCGGCGGAAGTCGGGTGGTTTTCGTTACGGTTCATATGGTGGCCGATCAGCTCCAGATCGAAGCCTGTCCCCGCGATCTTTTTCAGCCACAGGTTGAGGGAATAGTCATCCGGGTAGCCCTGATCTCCCTTATCCACCGGGTAGGCTTTGGTTTCATCGGTGGGTGAAAAGGCGTACACCCCGGCGTCGAAGCGGGCGAAGCCCAGATCCATGTTGTCGAAGCCGCCGCCGGTGCCGTTGTACTGAATGTACTCCCAGTCGAACTGATGGCTGGAGGTGTTGGAGCTGCTGTAGCGCTTACCGGCCCAGAAGGTCATCTCCGGCGCAAAATCCAGATTGCTCAGCTCGGCGAACCCTTCGCGAAACTGTACGTCATGGCCATCGTCATCCTGACAGTTCCAGTCGGAGGTGCATTTCGACTGATGAGTGAGGTTGGCCTGCACTTTCGCCACCACGCCGCTGTCCGCCGTCAGCGTCACGGTGGGGATCAGTTCGATCTTGGTGTCTTCTTCGTTGCCCAGTCGCCACTTACCGTCCGGCATCAGGCCGACGGAGTCCGCGCGGTTGCCATCGGAGTTCGCCAGGATCCCGGAGCGGATATAGCCATGCAGCGCAAAATCATACTTCGGATCGGCGCAGGCCAGGCTGCTGGCCCCTGCCAGCGAGAGGAGAGCCAGAGGTATTGAATGTTTCAGCTTTATCATTATTTTTTTCCCACGTTATGTTTGTTAACACGAACCGATAACGGAGGGGAAATTTACGGATCAAAAATGGAAATGTACATCCGTTAATGGAAAGCGCTTTCCATAATTGCCTATCTGGTTCACAAAATTCGCTCCGCGACGAATATATTCGTGAGACTGATCACATAAAATAACAAGAATGCCGCCGGGAGCCGGCAGCAGAGCGGAAGGAGGAGCAGGTGAATGAGTGCCGCCGGGGGATAAGCCGCCGACGGCGAGGGGGTCAGCGTTCGGTTTCCGCGAGCTGGCGTTCGTACACTTTGAAGAAGGGGCGATAGAGCATCCAGGCGTTAAACATCGCGAACAGGCTCATGCACAAATTTTTCCAGCTACCGTTCGCCGACCATGCTGCCCCCAGCGGGGAAGGCATCGACCATGGCAGCATCGCCACCGCGCGGTCGAGGATACCCAGCTGAGTTAAATACCATGCGATACAGGCATTTATCAGCGGAACAAAGAGAAACGGCAGTAAAAAAACCGGGTTCATGATTACCGGAAAACCAAACAGTATTGGCTCGTTGATATTAAACAGCGACGGCAGCAGGCCAATTTTTGCCACGCTTTTCAGCTGCCGCGAGCGGCTGCGCATCGCCATCAGCACCAGCGGCAAAGTGGAGCCAATACCGCCGATCAGCAGGTAAAAATCCCAGAACCCCTGCAGATAAATATGCGGCAGCGTTGGCGAA